>WQUS01000188.1 GCA_009781965.1 Bacillota bacterium
CAATGAGCTGTGCAAAATCTGCCGCCAGGATAATATGGACGTTTACGAGATCATCCGCATTGCCAACATGCATCCCAGGGTTAATATTTTACAGCCCGGACCGGGGGTTGGGGGGCATTGCCTTTCGGTGGATCCCTGGTTTTTGGTGGGTGATTACCCCGGCCTTTCCCTTTTGATCCACGAGGCCCGTAAGGTTAACGATTCTATGCCGTCATTTGTGCTGAGCCGAATTCGAGATATTATGAACGAACAGGAAGTAACCGATCCGGGCAGAATAGGATTCTATGGACTAACCTATAAAGAGGATGTGGATGACACCAGGGAAAGCCCAACTTTGCAATTATTCAGGCAAGTGGCGCTGCACTTGGGCCCGCCGCCTAAAGTATATGACCCGATGCTTGCTGAAGATATTGTGCCAAACCAATACCACGACTTTGACGCCTTTCTTGCCGATACAGACCTGGTGGTGATTATGGTGGGCCATAAGCAGATCCGGGAAAACATGGCTAAGCTCGAAGGGAAAGTGGTTCTTGATACGCGCAATATCTGCCCTTTGCCGGGAGCGTATAAACTATGAAAAAAACTATAAGATTTTCTGGGTTACCTGGACGTATAGTTGAAATAGATTTACACGTGGTGTTAGTTGAGGATAGATTAAAATGAAATCTGACAACAGCAGCAAAGTGAACCGAAATAGATCTGTATTAAAGATCTTGTGGAAAAACCATGAGTACATTCTATATTATGCTGGAATCTTGCTCAAACAACGGGTTGCTGGAAGCTATTTGGGTTTTTTATGGCTTATACTGCAGCCATTGATGTTCATGCTTATCTATACGTTCGTGGTCACTATGATTTTTCAAAACCGAATGGAGCATTTTAACATTTACGTTCTTATTGGACTAAACGCCTGGACGTTGTTTCAGCGGTCTGTGATGATGGCTGCAACAGCGATCGTGCGGAACAAAGTGATATTTGAGCAGGTCTATTTCCATAAATCAGTTTATCCAAGCCTTTATTTAGCCAGTTATGTTTATGAATTTTTGATCAGTACGAGTTTGGTGTTTGTCATGATGTTTTTTAATGGTATACCTTTTACTTGGCATATTATTGAAATCATCCCTGTTCTTTTGGCCACCGTGCTATTTACGTATGGTTGCTCGCTGATCATTGCGCATATAGGTGTTTATCTGTTCGATTTAGCGAATATTTTAGAGTTCGTATTGCGATTTATGTTTTACCTTTCGCCGATTATGTGGAATTTTGCAAATTTAAATTTTAGAGGTGCGTGGGTTGTAAAGCTGAACCCCATGTACGTTTTGATTGGGTCCTTTCGATCCTGCCTATTGTATGGGAAGAGTCCAGTTTATGGTTATTTGCTGATTATTGCCATAGTGTCCTGTGTGCTGATTCAGGTTGGATATAGTCTGATCAGTCGTTATGAGAACGAATACGCGCGCATCATTTAAAGCCGGTAAGAAAGGAATAAATATGCAGCCTGTTATTAAACTGAGCAATGTGGATTTGATCTATCGATCGGCCGAGAGCCTGTCCTACAAAAAGATGCTCATGTCTCTGATCAAGAAGGGCTCAGACTTGGTTTTAAAGCATTATAAGGCCCTGAATAACGTCTCTGTGACCATGGAAAAAGGCAAAGTATATGGCATAATCGGTAGCAATGGCGCGGGAAAAAGTACTCTGCTCCGGGTTATGTCCGGCGTGATGTCGCCCAACAGCGGCGTAGTGGAACGAAATTATCAGACGATTAATCTCTTGGCGTTGGGGGTTGGTTTTTTAAAGGAGCTTCCGGGGATTGATAATATATATTTGAACGGGATGCTGTTAGGTTTTTCCAGAAAGCATATCGCTTCCGTAGTACAGGATATCATTGCTTACAGCGAAATCGGTGAATTTATCAAACGGCCCATGAAGACCTATTCCAGCGGTATGGTGTCCAGATTGGGGTTTGCTATTGCCATACACCTCAAGCCTGAGGTGTTGCTTATCGACGAAACGCTAAGCGTGGGAGACGCGAAATTTAGCGCTAAAAGCTTTGCATCTATTCAACAGATCATTAGCGACCAAGATATCACGGTCGCCATTGTTTCACATAGCGAAGCGTTGATTCAGCAGTTTTGTGACAAAGTAATCTGGCTCGACAAGGGTTGTATAATTGAGCAGGGGGATACTAAAAGCATTTTGGATTTATATAAACAATTCAATGCTAATGCAATCAAACTTCAAAGTATGGAAAGACCAGGCTGATCGAAAAAAATGAGTAGCAAAAAGTCAAGTTAAGTATTGATGCAAAATTTCATTCCTGTGATTTAGCGGGAAGAGCTTTGTACAAAGAAATATTATATTTTAGAGCATTGTTATGTTTTATTGCAGAAAGATGGTGTATATGAGAAATATTGATCGGATAACAGAAGCATATGAAGGTAAATTGGGTATATACATGATGGAGGCTAGTCGCGAGAGAATACATTGGGTCTGTTCTCAAGCGAAAGGTGAGACGATTTTGGATGTGGGATGTTCACAAGGCATTGTCCCCATACTGCTCGCACGTGAAGGCAAGTATGTAAAAGGCATAGATATATCTAAAGAGAGTATTATTTATGCCAATGAAGCACTTGCTAATGAGGATGACTGCACTAGGGCATATGTGGAGTTCATATGTGTTGATTTTGCTTCATATATACTGGCGGATTCAACATGTTTTGATTGCATTATTATGAGTGAAGTTCTAGAACACCTTACGGATCCGGAGCGTTTTATACGCTATGCGCATGACAGACTTAAAGAATCAGGGATTTTTATTGCAACTGTGCCATTTGGCATTAATGATTATCACGATCATAAACGAACTTATTATATAACTGAACTTTATCGCACTATTACTAAAAGTTTTGCAGTAGATAATATTAATTTTTTTGATGATTGGGTCGGTATAGTTGGTATCAAAACTAAAAACAACAACTACATTTCTATGGATGAGCATTTATTTGCTAGAACAGAGCAAGCATTTAAGGTTCATGAGCGCAAGCTACTTAATAGGATAAATGAATTGAAGGGAACTGCAGAGGCTAATAAAGAATCTGCTGAGCAATGGAGAGAAAAGGCTGAAGAATACGCAAGTCAGTTAAAAGAGCGTACAGGCCAATTAAATGAGTATGAAAATAAGTTAAAAAATCGTTCAGACCAGTTGAAAGAAGCCAGTGATGCATTTAATATTTTAAAATGTGAAATTGAAAATTTAAAAAAACACTTTGATGAACTGCAAATACAGGATAATGCATTACAACTTCGCTTGCAGCAACAAAATAATCAGTATAAGGCACTTGCTAATTCTAAATTGGGAAGAATACAAATTTCTGTTTGGCAAAAGCGTAATAAGAAGAAACAAGAAAAAAATGCAACGAAAAGTACGCCAAAAGGAATCAAGCAATTATTGAAACAATCACCACTTTTGGTTTTCTTTGTGAGGAAATTGCGTGGACAAAAAATAAGTCTTAAAGAGCTTCAGGTAAAGCAAAAGCAGGCAGTAAGAGTTAAAATACAGGAGTCCACGCAACCTTTTGATCTTGATTATATTGATCGGATCGAGCCAATGCTTCGACGTATACCTGTGAGTACTTCTGGCCGGTTTTACCGTAGATCGGATCAAAAAGTCGCTATGATATCAGATGAGTTTTTATTTAATACATATAAAGATGTTGCAAATTGTGTGGCGTTGCATCCTGATCAATGGCGTGATCAGATACAGGAAAGCGATTTGTTGTTTATTATCACAGGGTGGCGGGGAATTGGTGAGGAATGGCGGGGATTCGGGACAAAAGGTACCGTTAAACGCGGGATTATTTTAGAGATTATCGAATACAGTAAAAGTATGGGAATACCCACTGTGTTTTATTCGATAGAGGATCCACCAAACTATAACTCGTTCATTGAACTTGCGCAGTGCTGCGATTATGTTTTCACTGCTGCGTCGGAAATGATTCCCGTTTATAGGCGTGACTGTGGGCATGATCGGGTATATACATTGATGTTTGGAATTAACCCACTCTTCCATAATCCAGTTGGATCGCAGAATGCCGAAAAATTGCGTGAAGTTGTATTTTCCGGCTCATGGTATAAAAGATATCCCGAGCGCGGAGATGATATTTGTACAATTTTTGATGGAGTTATTTCCAGTAGCCGGGGATTAAAGATTATTGACCGGAATTTTTCATTGAAAAATGTGGATTATATTTTCCCGAGCAAATATGCACAGTACATTTCACCAGAAGTTTCACATGAGTTGCTTCAAAAAGTGCATAAGCTGTATGACTGGGCGATCAACCTGAATACCGTCAAAGAAAGTCCGACTATGTTTGCTAATCGTGTTTATGAATTAGAGGCAAGTGGTAATTTACTGTTGTCAAATTACAGTGTAGGAGTTAATGCAAATTTGCCTGTCGTTTATACGGTACAGGATTCGAAGGAGATCAGACGTATTCTAGATACGCTTTCACCGGATGAGATAAGAGAGAGGCGGGCGGTAGGTATTCGCCATGCCATGACAGGAAATACCTGTTTTGACAGATATGCAGAACTTTGTAGCTATATTGATTTACCGACTATTTCACAGACGAGGACCGTTGCAGTTATAGTGAAAGAAATTACGGAAATAGCAAGGGCACAGTTTGAAAGACAGTCATATCCGCATAAAGAACTAATAAAAGAAGCAGACCTGGAAGCATGTTACAGCCAATTTGATATGGTTACCTTTTTTGACGATAAGGTAGAATATGGCGAGTTTTATCTTGAAGATATGATCAATGGTTTTAAATATACAGAAAGCGATTACATTACAAAAGACTCATACTATATAGGCGATAAATTGCTGGAAGGACGCCAGCATGATTTTGTAAAAAAATTGTCAAGTAAGTATTGTACGATATTTTGGACAGACGTATTTGATACTCAAGCGCTATTGAAAATGCCGGAAGGACAGGTAAGCTTGCCGAATGGCTACAGTATTGATTGTTTGCAATATAACGCCAAACCGAATGTACGGCAGCGGCCAACGAGGACGTACAAGATTTCTATGGTTATACCCGTTTACAACAATGGCTTGCATCTGTATGGCAAGGCTTTTGGCAGCCTGCTTCGTAGCAGTATGTTTGAGGATATGGAGATTATACTGGTGGATGATGGTTCAACGGACGGTATGACAGAACGCTATGTCCAGTATCTTGGAAAACGCTATGATAATGTAAGGACGTTTTTCTTTGGAGATGGTGGAAGCGGCTCTGCTTCGCGTCCACGTAACAAAGGTGTGGAAATTGCATCTGCTGATTATATAGCGTTTTTGGATCCTGACAATGAGGCCATTGAGGATGGATATGCACAGTTATATGAAAATGCTGTGAATGAAGGATATGACCTTGTTATAGGCAACATACTGTGTTTTAGGGAAAAGCAATATTTGGGTGATTATTATTTCTGGTTTAAAAACGTTTACGGCTCTGATGCCTTGATTGGTGACAAGAAGGAATTCCTAAATAAAATTTCTTTTACTCCAATGAGCATTCAGGCTATGATTATTGAGAAGAAATTGATTGTAGAAAGTGGTCTTGAACAGGTTCCAGGGGCTGTTGGCCAGGACTCTTTCTTTTCTTGGCAGTTGATAGCCAATGCTAAACGTATTAAAGCTGTGAATTTGCCAGTGCACATTTATTATGAAATGGTGAAAGGATCAATAGTGAATACAATTGGGGAAAGTTTTTTTAAGAAAACTCTTTTACTTGAACAAGCTCAGTTCCAATGGCTTCAAAATGAAGGGCTTTTAAAAGGCTACATGGAGAAAAGATTCAATCGATTTTTTAGGGATTGGATTATTAAAAAGTTGTCCATGTGTAGAAACGAAGAAAAAGATGTATGTACAGAAATAGTATCAAATATTTTTATGATTTATCACAATCATTATAATGGAGATGATGAAGTAATAAATGAATTTGCAAAAAATATTATTTCATTAAGATCGTAAATTTATATATTATAAAACAAAGCGGTTGGTAACCTGTTTAATTATTGTACTCGTCCGTGATGACGTGATGACGACCACAAGATGATGCCGGCTAGATTGGTTGAACAGAGTTGTGATGTTTGTCTTTGTTCTTTGGTCACAATCCCGGGCTCCGGGGAGGTTTAGGCTGATGAATATTCTGGTTGCCGGCGGCGCCGGGTATATTGGTTCCCATACTTGCGTTGCTTTACTGGAAGCGGGTCACACGGTGATTGTGGCGGATGATCTTTCCCAGCGTAAATCCGGGACTTTGGAACTGGTGCAGCGGATCACCGGGCGGAAAATTATTTTCCATTTGGTCGACGTGACCGACGAAGCGGCCACTGAGGCCGTGTTTGCCAAGTATGATCTGGAAGGCGTCATTCATTTTGCCGGGCTTAAGGTGGTAGGCGAGTCGCTGACAAAGCCGTTGGCCTACTATTACAATAACCTGGTCAGCACGATGGTGCTGGCCAAGCTGTGTTTGAAATACGGCGTGGAGCGGTTTGTGTTCAGCTCCTCGGCTGCGGTTTACGGAGCAAACCAAATTCCCTTTGTGGAGTCCATGCCCCTATTGCCGGCCACGACCCCATACGGGGAATCGAAGGTCATGAGCGAGCGGATCCTGGCCGATACCGCCCAAGCAGAACCGGGCTGGTCGGTGGCGCTGCTGCGGTACTTTAACCCGGTGGGGGCTCATGAAAGCGGATTGATTGGGGAAACCCCTGCCGGCATTCCCACCAATTTGATGCCTTATATTACTCAGGTGGCCAAGGGCAAACTGGATAAATTGCAGGTTTTTGGCGACGATTATCCTACGGTGGACGGCACCGGGGTCAGGGATTATATCCACGTGATGGATCTGGCTGAGGGCCATGTAGCGGCGGTGGAGAAGCTTACTCCCGGGGTACATGTTTACAATCTGGGCACCGGCCGCGGCACCAGTGTGCTGCAATTGGTGCGGGCCTTTGAGGAGGCTAACGGTCTGCGTGTACCTTATGAGATAGGGCCCCGGCGGCTCGGGGATATCCCCGCCTGTTATGCCGATACAACAAAGGCGCAACGGGATTGGGGCTGGACGTCCAAAAGAACCCTGGCGGACATGTGCCGGGACGCCTGGCGCTTTGCGCGGTAAATGTCTTTTTTTACTTCTTAGTAGTGTTAGATGGGGCGATTAAACAAAAAAAATTGGTGGCATAACCAATAAATTGGGCAAAAAATCAAAGAAATCAATGAACAAAAAGATAATTCAGGTTGTGTTGTATATTTGCCGTGATTTGGATATATTATAAAAGTAGGGAAAGTTATACTTATCCCAACTTTTCAGCTTGGGAGGTTGATTATGATGTCAAACATTAACAACTATTTTGTTGATAACGCTAAGGTTATGGCAAAGGGGCAAATTACACTCCCCAAGGATATCCGCTTGGTTTTGGGTGTCGGTACTGGAGATCGGGTCACGCTCATTTGTGAGGGAGACCGGGTTGTGCTGATGAATTCAGCCGTCTATGCCATGAAGATGCTCCAAAAGGAAATGGAAGGCGAAGCCGAGAAAGCAGGGCTTCATTCGGATGATGACGTTGTCAATATGATTATGGAAATGAGGGCTGAGGATAAAGAATGAGATGCTTGATTGATACGAATATTTTGGTTTCTGCCAGCCTATTTCCGACAAGTGTTCCGGCACAGGCGTACTTTAAGGCGGTGACCGCGCCTAATACCGGGATGGTCTGTGATTACTCAGTTGATGAGATGCGCCGGGTTTACAACAAGAAGTTTCCACATAAAATCCATATGATGGAAAAATTTTTGTCAATGATGCTTTTGTCTGCGAAGATTGTACATACGCCGCCGGAAGAGGAAAGCCTTGATGATGAAGCCGCTATCAGTGATATAAAAGACCGCCCTATTCTTCGCGCCGCTGTTAAATCAAATGCGGAGGTGCTGATCAGTGGTGACCGGCATTTCTTGGATAGTGGTCTTAAACATCCTAAAATCATGTCGCCATCCGATTTTTTGAAGCTATAGTATTGAAAAAGGCATTGTAATAGCTGCGGGATTTGTATATACTAATGTTAATAAATATATATATAGGTGATGCAAATGGAAAAAACGAAATTGACCCCCATTAGGTTCCCTACCGATTTGTTAAATGAATTAGATAAATATGTTGCAGAAGGAAATAGAAGTAAGTTTGTAATTGAAGCTACACGAAAAGAACTGCACCGGGCAAAACAAAGAAAAGCTGTTCAAGAGGTGGCAGGCGTGTTTAATCAAAAGGATTATCCTGAATTAAATACTGCTGAAGATACTGCAAACTGGGTTAGGAATTTGCGTGAGGAATCTGAAGCCATAAGGAGAGAGCTTTTTGAGTAATGGCTTTCTTCTGGATACCACTATCCTTATAGATTTATTCCGGGGACGTCAGGAAGCGGTTTCTTTTCTTGATCAATTATCTCAGGAAGGCTTTTTTTACACTTGCCCGATTGTTGTTGCGGAAATTTTTTCAGGTGTCCGTCCCGAAGAAATACCAAGAGTTGAAGAATTTTTCGCAGCGCTGAATTACTGTCCTATTGATTACCAAACAGCAAGCAAGGCTGGTTTATACAAGCGTGATTTTCAGAAAAAAGGAATAACCCTGAGTATGTCTGATACGCTGATTGCCGCCACTGCTATAAACTGTTCCCTTACCTTGGTAACCAAAAACGTCCGCCATTTTCCTTTTAAAGAATTAGACGTTATTGCACACATTTAAGGTGTTGAAATGATATTTGGTAATTAAAATTGGGTAATTAAAAAAGGGATGCTGGCTTTATCGGAAGACGGTTTATCTACGGTGTTGATACTGACTCCGGCCTCGGAAAAGGGAGCGGTATAACGGCTGCCCAGGGAGGAAATATACTTATTTTAGCGAATTTATGTAACCAATTAATTAGGCGCTATTCCGCTTAAGAGAGCAGGGGACACTTTACCGATGGCCAAAAAAAATTTGCACCAACGCAAAGAACGCTCCGCACAGCAGCCCCCGGCCGGCCTCGCCGATACCGGCCCTAAGAAGTACCGCGGCCCCAAAGAACCAAAACAGTTCGATCCGCTGCATGAGGTGGCTTTGGGGGGCTTGATGCTGCTTTTGTTTTTCGCCCCTTATTTCCGCGGCCTGTTTTTCGCCCCGGAACAGGAGATAGCCTTGCTCTTTGCCACCCTGATCTTTTGGCTCGCTTTTCTCTGGCGCCAAGGGCGCCAGCTGCGTCAACTGCAACAAGACAATCAGCTAAACAATAAGTTTCTGAACGGTCCGCTGGACTGGTTCGTTTTGGCTTTGCCGCTGTTTTATATGCTCTCTTTCTTTACCGCGGTTAACAAGGGCTTGGCCATAGACGCAGTAGTGAAAAACATCCTCTACTTTATGGTTTACTGGTCCGCCTCCCGGCTGCTCCGCGCTGAGGAAAACATCCATCGATTGCTGCAGGTTATTTACGTCAGCGCGATTGGCGTAGCCTTGGCCGGTTTGGCTATGGCCGCCGGAATCGTCTATATGCTGGACGGGTTTAACGTTACCGAATACGGTCCCACTATTTCTTCCACCTTGCAATATCACAACGCCCTGGGCGCTTTCCTGGGGGCGGCGTTCTTGATCGGCCTGTATTTATGGCATGGCTCCGGCGAATCCGGCGAGTCAGGCCGCGGTCCTGCGGCCGCCCGGTCCGGTTCAAGTCAGTCCGGCTCCTCAATAAAGCCGCGGCGGCAACTGCCCGGTTATCTCTATGCCATCGGCAATTTCCTGTTGCTGGCCGTGCTGATTGGCAGCAAGTCCCGGGCCGGTTTGCTGGTGTTCGGGCTGGTGTTCGTGATTTATCTAATTGGCGCCGGTCATGCAAGGCGGCTCACCGCTGCTCTCAGCACCGGTTATTTGGGCGCGGTCGCTTATGTGAGCATCAGCAAGTTTCTCGCCCTGGGGCAGGACAAGCAGCACGCGCAGGCCTGGCTCTGGATGGCGGGCGGCCTGGCGCTGGCTTTAGTCGGTCAGTTCGCCTACACCTTGTTGCAGCGCTACCTGCTGGACCGGTGGGCGGGGGACAGCCGCAAGCTGCTGCTGACCTTTGTCGCCCTGGCGGCGGTTGTGGTGATTGCCGGCGGGGTTTGGGGCGCCGGGAAAACCCAGGCCCTGGAGAAAATGACCAGTCCCCAGTACCTTTGGACCGCCTATCAAAGGATGTTTTACATCAACAGTTCCCTGGAGATGATCCGGGAACGGCCGCTGCTTGGCTGGGGCGGCGGCGGCTGGCAGGAAGCTTACGAAGCTTATCTGCATTTCCACTACACCACCCGGGAAGCCCACAGTTATCCTTTCCAGGTGGGGGTTGAAACCGGCCTGCCCGGCATTGTTATCGTGGTTGGCACGTGGCTTTCATTTTTGCTGCTGGTCATCAGGGGCTACCGTAACAATAAAGATGATCTGCGAGACAACCAGAAAGACAACCCGAAGGACGACCCGAAAGACAACCAAAGGCGCAAGCTGTTATGGCTTTGCACCGTGGTGTTTTTAATGCTTGCCGGCCACGCGCTGATTGATTTTGATTTGTCCCTTTCCGCCCTGGCGCTGATTTTATGGACTGTTTTGGGCATCACGTCAGCCTTGACCGTTCAGACCGCTCAGGCTGCCCCGGCCGCCCGGACCATCCAGGCTGCCCAGGCCGCTCAGTCCGGCCCGGCTGGAAAAACGGCCGGCGGAATGGCCCCCGGCGGAAAGGCGCCTGGGGGAAAACTGCCCGGCTGGAAAGCGCTTGGCGGAATGGCCCCCGGCGGAACAGCCCCTGGCGGAAAAATCCTTAGCCCGCGTTACAGGCTGTTGCCGCTGGGGGCAATTACAGCCGTGGGGCTGCTGATGATCATCGGCACGGTTTTTCTGGCTATGTCCGCCAGTCTGGACAAACAGGCGGGGTTTTACGCCGCCCAAAACCGGCTGGATGTCAGCGCCGCCTATCTGCAAAAGGCGGTTGCCTATAATCCCTTTGCCAGTGATTATCGCGTGCACCTGTCCCAGGTGTACCTAAAGCAGGAGCAAAAGGACCAGGCTTTTGCGGCGGCCCAAGCAGCGGTAAACCTAAGCCAATATAATATTAACACACTCATTAACTATATTAAGGTCGCCGTCGCGACAGGCAACAACAAGCCGGCCGCCGCCGAACTGGACAGGCTTCCGGCGCTGGCGCCGAATAATATTGCGGCCTACGAACAGTACGGCATTAACTACTTAAACATGGGGGCCAACGAACTTACCGCCGGCCATAAAGATACCGCCAAGGCTTATTTGATCAAAGCGGCCGCATCGCCGGAGCTGGTGGTCAAACAGGCCGATTCATTAACCGACCAGGACCGGGAGATGTGGAACGGTCCCTTGCTGGAAGTAAATGCGCAAATCCGCTTGACTGTCGGCCAGGCTGATTATTGCCTGGGCCGCAACGATGAATCCCTGGCCAACCTCCGGCAGGCCGCTCAGTCAACTGACCAGAATCTTAAAGCGCAGGCTCTGCTGTTGATGGCTTTAATGGCCGAGAAAAACGGCAATCTGGCGGAACACAATGATTTGATTGCCCAGGTGAAGAGCATTGATCCGCAAATAGTTACCAATAATTATGCGGCTTTACAAAAGATACCCGTATTATGATCGTCTATAATCATCTATAATCAGCCTGTGATCTAAGGAAGGCCAGTGATGTTATGGACTCCGGAACGATAAGCGGGCCCCTGACCCGGACCGCCGGGCAGGTTAGCCCGGGCACAACCGTGGCAAACCATGTAAAACGGCAAATGTTCGCCTATCCGCTGTTGATTTTGACTGATCTATGCTTGCTGTCCTTAAGCATTGTGGCGGCCTACGGGATCCGGATTTTTCTGCTGGCCGCGCTAATTAAAGGACTGCCGCCCACCTCGGCGGCCTACCTCTACGCCTTATGGTGGGCGCCGGTGCTGGCCGTTGTTTTCTTCGTCTTTGAAAAATCCTACTCCCGGCGGATACCCTTCTGGCAGGAAGCCGGCCACATAGTGAAAACCGTCACCCTGGCTTTCCTGGTGGTGATCG
>WQUS01000189.1 GCA_009781965.1 Bacillota bacterium
TATCGTAAGCCCGGGCGGTCATGTACTTCAGCCAGATTTCCTTGCGGTCGCCTGCTATGGCCGGCGAGGCATGGGGAGAAAAAATGATTTCCGCTCCCTTTAAAGATAAGATGGCGGAAACTTCGGGGAAATGCAAGTCCCAGCAAATGCACAGGCCGAAGGCGGCCCGGTCGGCCAGCCGGAATACCGGCAGCTCATTCCCCGGTGTAAAATAGGGCTTTTCACTGTTGCCCAGATGGGTTTTGCGGTATTTGAGCAACCTGCCGTCCGGGTAGGCTGCCAGTTGGGTAATGTAAGGCTTCTCCGTCTCCCCCTCTCCTGCCGCTTGCTCGGCCAGACCGGCCAAAACCAACAGGCCGGATTGCTTGGCGAGGTGTAAGAGCCTGGCTGACGACGGACCAGGTACCGGTTCGGCAATGGAGCGCGCCAGCTCGCGGTTATAGCCGGGAATACAAAGTTCGGGAAAGCAGATGACGGCTGCTTTTTGAGCGGCGGCCTGCTTGGTGAAACGCTCTATGTGGTCCAGATTTTTTTTTGTCTCGCCTAGTGTTGATGCCATTTGCACCAAGGCGATGCGGGTTTTCAACATTTATTTTTATCCGCCTTGTTTTCGGGAAGATCCGGATTAATACAACCATATTAACACAACCCCGTCTTGGAGGTAAATTTATCATCAATTTATTATCAATTTATCATCTTGGGGCCAAGTTGTCCAGAGTGCTGCGCGCTTATTTTGTTACTGGGCAATGCTTGTTGATCCTCTAAGCCCAGGTACGCGAAACCGTTAACCGTAAGCGATTTCCCGGAGAGCATGAGCTCACGGTTAACGATCTTGCCTGCCGCTTGCTGCCGAACAGTTACGTATGAACAGTAAACTCACTGCCCAGTAGCTTTAAATCGAACCTCGAACTTCGAACCTCGAACCTCGAACCTCGAGACTAAACGGTCTTGCCTGCCGCTCGATGCCGAGTAGTATCTTTATTTGTCATTGTTTGTCATTTACCTGGCCCAAAAACCGGATCAATCGGATATAATTGAAGCAGCGCAAATAATTGAGCAATTTAGCAGGCAGAGTGTAACATGACAGGGGTGAAAAACATGGATGCTGTTTGGTTTTTGCCGGCAGGTTTGGTGATCGGCGCCGTAGCGGTTATGCTCGCGATGCGGCCAAGAAATAAGTTATGGGAGCAACAAATCGCCGACGCGAAAGAGCTTTTAAACAAGAAAGAACAGGAAACGGAAGCCTTAAGGGACAAATTGGCTTTGGAGTCTCAAGGCAGAATAGTCGCCGAGGAAAAGAATAACCAACTCCTCCGCCTGGAAGCAATGGTGGCGGCAAAAGAAAGCGAAATCAAAGCCGCCCGTGACGGGATGGCCGAATTGCAGGCGGAAGCGGCGCGGTTAAAAACATTGCTGGAAGAGGAACGCAAAACTGCCGGGGAAAAGCTGGTCCTTTTTAACGAGGCGCAAAATAATTTAATCGCCGCTTTTAAGGCCCTTGCCGCTGACGCTTTGCAAAGCAATAACCAGTCGTTCCTGGTTCTGGCGCAAAACACCATGGCCAAATATCAGTCAAATGCTCAAAACGATCTGGAAATCCGGCAAAAGTCAGTGGCGGAAGCGGTTAATCCGGTGAAAGAAGCTTTGGCGAAGGTCGATCTCCAGCTGCGGCAACTGGAAAGCGCCCGGGTGGAGGCTTATGCCACCCTGACCCAGCAGGTTAAATCCCTGTCCCAAACCCAGGTCCAACTGCAGACGGAGACGGCTAGTCTGGTCCAGGCCCTGCGGACGCCCTCGGTGCGGGGCCGCTGGGGGGAAATGCAATTGCAGCGGGTGGTGGAACTGGCCGGCATGGTTGAATACTGTGATTTCATCCAGCAGAAGTCCGCCGCCACAGAAACCGGCCGTTTACGGCCGGACATGATTGTTAAACTGCCCAGTCACAAAAGCATTGTTATTGATGCCAAAACGCCGATTATTGCTTATCTGGAAGCGATAGAAAGCAAGGACGAGGAGCAGCGGCTAGCGAAACTGAAGGATCATGCCCGGCATGTGCGGACCCATTTAACGCAACTGAGCAATAAATCTTACTGGGAGCAGTTTAAACAAACCCCCGAGTTTGTGGTGCTGTTTTTGCCCGGGGAAGCCTTTTTCAGCGCCGCCCTGGAGCAGGACCCGGCTTTGATTGAATTTGGCGTCGAGCAGCGGGTTATTCTGGCCACCCCCACTACCTTAATTGCCTTGCTCCGGGCTGTCGCCTACGGCTGGAAACAAGAACAAATTGCCGCCAACGCTCAAGCGATCAGTGATCTGGGCCGGCAGTTGTATGAGCGGATTCGTACTTTGGCCCATCACTTTAACGAGCTGAAAAAGGGTTTGGATAAGTCGGTGGAGGCTTACAACCAGGCGGTAGGCTCCCTGGAGAGCCGGGTTCTGGTCAGCGCCAGGAAGTTTAAGGAGCTTGGCGCTTCCAGCGGCGGTGATATAGAGTCTGTCGAGGTTATTGATCACTCGGCCAGAGTGCCGCAGGCCATTGCGGCGCCGGAAGAAAGTTACTGTTCAGTGTTAGTTGATCCGCAAAGCCCGGGCACGCAAAACCGTTAACCGTAAGGGATTTCTCGGAGAGCATGAACGCACGGTTAACGGTTTTGCGTACCGCTCGATGCTGAGCAGTAACGGAAGAAAAATTATTACCGTGAGGCCGGGATTTTTGTTACTTGATTTTCATTAATGATAGTGATAAATTATTTTTTATGAGCATCATGAGAAGAGGCGCGAGATGTTGAAACCGGCTGTGCTGGCGTCTGTCCTTAACTTTCTACTTAATATCGGGATCCAAAGTTCGCTGATATTTATCCCCCTTTTGGGCGCCCAATTGGGCGCTTCGGATTTTCAAGTCGGTTTGATTGGCGCCGCTTACGGCGGATCCTATATGCTATCCTCCCTTTATTTCGGCCGCCAGTCGGATCGGCATGGCCGGACAGTATTTATCAAATTCGGATTGCTGCTGTCCGGAATGACCTTTGGCAGCCAGATACTGGCCAATAACCTGTTTATTCTGACCGTCGTGCGGGCGGGAGTCGGTTTTACCCTCGGCATTACGATGGCGGCGTTAATGGCTTATGCCTATGAGTTTGGGGTTGACATGGGGCGGTTCAGTTCTTTCGGCTCGCTGGGTTGGATTGTGGGGGCTTTGACTGCGGCCTGGTTAAAGGATTTTAATGTTTTGTTTATCTCCGCCGCCATCTGTTGCTTAGCGGCCTTTTCCCTGTCGTTTTTTTTACCTGTCGCCGGCGGTGCGGATATGGTGGCGCGAAAAAAAGAAGTCACCTCTTTGCACCAGGTGCTTAAGGGCAGCTTCCCTATTTATTTTGCCGTATTTTTACGCAATCTCGGGGCGACGGCGGTCTGGATTATTCAACCGCTGTATTTTGCCTCTTTGGGTTTGGGCCGGTTTTGGGTGGGCATGCTGTGGGGAGTAAATTTTGTCGTACAGTTTCTGGTGATGCGTTATGTGGATAGATTCGACACCGGTAAAGTATTTGCCTTCGGCCAGGTGTTGTCGATTTTTGTCTTTTTGGCCTATGTTCTGGTCAGCAAGCCGGCGTTGCTGATCGGGGTGCAAGTACTGCTGGGCGTGTCCTGGTCCTGTCTTTATGTGGGGGCGTTGCTGCTGGTGCTCCGGTCCGGCCAGGAATGGGGCAGCGCTAGCGGCATGTTTCAGGCAACCTTGAACCTGTGCAGTGCTCTGGGCCCTTTGTTGGGCGGCTTGATTGCCTATTTTGTCGGTTATCACGGGGTAATGCTCTTTGCCGCCGGCCTTGGGGTGGCCGGGCTGTTGGTGGCTGTGCCCCGAGGGCGAGTGGTCCGGGAAGAGGCAAAGGAGTAAAACGGCAAACAAAATTAAGCAAATTAAAAACCCGTTGTTTTATGTTTGTATTACATCAAAAAAGGTCAAGGCTTCCGGTTTTCCGGAAGCCTTGACCTTTTTTTGGTCGGAGCGACACGACTTGAACGTGCGGCCTCTACCACCCCAAGGTAGCGCTCTAGCCAAACTGAGCTACGCCCCGCTAAGGTACGATAATCTGTTTGGGGTAAACAGCTGCAATTGAAATTATATTATTTGCCGAGGCAAAAGTCAAGATATTCATGGCCTGTATCTGTTTAATAATTACTCAAATAATAAACCGAATGTTTTTTTAACCGGATATTCCGTTTAACTGCGCTTGACATTAAGAGCACCTGTTAAACATCTAACAGGTGCTCTTATCTTAAGGGTGTACCCGGCATGGGCGATGATTTGGGGGTACAAGTCCCCTACATGCTTGGCAGTTGGAACTGTTTGCCAAAGGCAAAAATTCATTTACATCATGAGCTGCCGGCGCCACCGCTACTGGAGCCGCCGCTGCTGCCGCCGGAGCCGCCACCGCTACTACCGGCGCCGCCACCGCTGCCGGAGCTGCCACTGTTACTACCGGCGCTACCGCTACTGGAGCCGCCACCGTTGCTGGCGCCACCGCTACTGCTGGAGCCACCACCGCTACTGGAACTACCACCACCACTGCCGGAGCCACCACTGCCGGAGCCACCACTACCGCTACTGCTGGAGCCGCCACCACTGCCGGTAGCACCACCGTTGCTGGAGCTACCGGCGCCATTGCTGGAGCTACCACCGCTGCCGCTTGTACCGCCGCTACTGCCAGAGCCACCATTACTGTTGCTTGTACTGCCGCTACTGCCAGAACCACTGGCATTGCTGCCTATGCCTCCATCATTGCCGGTACTTCCGCCAGTACCGGAACCGCCACCGCTGACTGTACCGCCACTGGCGCCGGTATTTCCTTTATTGCTTGCGTTACCACCA
>WQUS01000190.1 GCA_009781965.1 Bacillota bacterium
AAAGTTATTAACCGTAAGCGATTTCTCGAAGAGTATGAGCGCACGGTTAATAACTTTACGGGCCGGCTTGATGCTGAACAGTAACGTGTGACCAGTAACCATTGTGTTACTAAAGTCACTAATCTATTGCTCAGGAATACTATAATGTTAGGCATATGTTAGGTTTTGCAAATTTTTAACCTAAATAAGCGAGTTCCTTTGATCTAAACTTTGATCTAAATAAAGTAAATATGGAAAGGAGGTTTTCTTATGCCCCATTATAACAGAATACCTTTTAATTTTCCCGCGGAAAACGGGCGGCCCGGCTCTGTGGTTCCCGCTGCCGTACTACCCGGCAATACGCTGACATATACGGTTACGGTGACGAATAACGGCCCTTCTGACGCCGAGGATGTGGTGATTACCGATATTGCGCCGGCCCAATTAACGGGGGTGGTTTTCTCGGTCGACAATGGCGTTACCTGGCAGTCCTGGACTGGATCATACGTTCATGGCGCGCTGGCCAATGGAACAACGGCAAGTATTCTCGTGCGCGGCACGGTAGCGGCGGGAACGACCGGAAATATCAGCAATAGTTCCGCGGTAAGCAGTACCACATTCGATCCGGACACAACTAATAACAGCGTCACTGTGGTTGTGCCGGTGGAGGATACGGCTGATTTGGCGGTCGTCAAATCCGGGATTCAATCAAGCGTGGCGCCGGGCGATATACTGGCTTATATGATTACGGTAACCAATAACGGCCCTGCAGCCGCCGCGGATGTTACTGTTACCGATGCCGTACCGGGCGTATTGACCGGAACAAAGTTTTCAACGAACGGAGGGGTTAGCTGGCAACCCTGGACCGGGTCTTATGCCCTTGGCAGCCTGCTCAGCGGCGCTTCTTTGGCGCTGCTGCTCCGGAGCACAGTGAGTTCGTCGGCCGGCGGCAGTATCACTAATACAGCCGTCGTCAGCAGCACTACCGCCGACCCGGACCTCAGCAACAACAGCGCTACTGTGGTTACGCCGATAGTAACCTCCGCCGATTTGCTAATCACTAAAGCTGGCGACCAAGCCGCTGTACAACCGGGCGGCACGCTGACTTATACGATTACCGTTGCCAATAACGGCCCCAACGACGCGCAAAACGTCACTGTCACCGACGCAATACCGGCCGTACTGACGGGAACGGAGTTTTCAACGAACGGAGGGGTTAGCTGGCAGCCCTGGACCGGGTCTTATGCCCTTGGCAGCCTGCTTAATGGCGCTTCTTTCCCACTGTTGCTTCGAAGCACCGTGAGTGCAACGGCTACTGGCAGTATTATCAACACTGCTGTTGCCAGCAGTACTACTCCTGATCCGGACCTCAGCAACAACAGTGCTATTTTGACTACGCTGATCACGCCCGTAGCTGCTTCCGCCGATTTGGCGCTCACTAAGTCCAGCGGGCAAACCAGTGTGCAGCCGGGCGGCGTGTTGACTTACATTATTACGGTAAACAATAACGGTCCCGATGATGCCCAAAACGTCACCGTCACCGACGCCGTACCGTCCGTATTATCGGGGGTGGAGTATTCAATTGACGGCGGTAACACCTGGCAGCCCTGGACCGGTGCTTATGTCCTTGGCAGCCTGCTTAATGGCGCTTCTTTCCCACTGTTGCTCCGGAGCACGGTGAGCTTGTCGGCTAGCGGCAATATTATCAATACGGCCGTCGTCAGCAGCACTACCCCTGATCCGAATCTAAGCAACAACAGTGCTATTTTGCTTACGCCGGTTACACCGGTGGCAGTCTCCGCCGATCTGGCGCTCACCAAGTCCAGCGGGCAAACCACTGTGCAACCGGGCGGCACGCTGACTTATACGATTACCGTTACCAATAGCGGCCCCGACGATGCCCAAAACGTTACTGTCACCGACGCCGTACCGTCCGTATTGTCGGGGACGGAGTTTTCAACTGACGGCGGTAACACCTGGCAGCCCTGGACCGGTGCTTATGTCCTTGGCAGCCTGCTTAGTGGCGCTTCTTTCCCACTGTTGCTCCGGAGCACCGTGAGCTTGTCGGCCAGCGGCACTATTACCAATACGGCTGTCGTCAGCAGCACTACCCCTGATCCGAATCTAAGCAACAACAGTGCTATTTTGCTTACACCGATTACGCCGCCAGTACTTGCCGCCGATTTGGCCATCACCAAGTCCGGCGGGCAAACCAGTGTGCGACCGGGCGATCTGTTGACTTACACTGTGACGGTGCTCAATAACGGCCCCAACGACGCCCAAAATGTCAATGTTACCGATGCCGTACCGGCCGCGTTAACCGGAGCGGAATTCTCAACTAACGGCGGCATTACCTGGCAGCCTTGGACCGGGACTTATAACCTCGCCCTATTGCCCAATGGAGATTCCTTTACGCTGCTTATCCGGGGCACGGTGAGTACGGCAGCCGGCGGTAACATCATAAATACGGCTACGGTGAGCAGTACTACCCCTGATCCCGATATTAGCAATAATTCTTCCACCAGCACGATTATTGTCATTAGCCATGCGGCTAATCTTTCGGTGGCGAAGACGGCTTGCCCCCATGTAGCCTCTCCCTGTTGCAGAATAACCTATAACATTGTCGTCTCGAATAGCGGGCCCGATGAAGCGGTCAATGTAACGCTAATGGACTTTTTGCCGGTTGAAGTCTGCAAAACCCAATATTCTCTTGACGGCGGCCAGACCTGGCATAAATGGTGCCTCTGGTATAATTCTCTGTCTTTGGGTAATTTGCCGGCCAACTTGTCAGTTACTGTGCTGCTCCGGGGTGTTGTGCACCGGTGCGCGAGGGTTAGTTTGACAAACACAGCAACAGTATCTTCCGAAACAGCGGATCCGAATCTTAACAATAATCAATTCACCCTGGTCACCAGGATTCGCCATTGCCGCCGGAACCCAATAAAACCAGTGTTTTTATGCTTTTTAGGTTTAGAAACACTTAATGGCCATAAACAGTGACAATTATTCCCGTGCCGGCTGCATTGTTTCAGTGTCGTAAGGGGCGGTCATCAACCGGCACAGCAAGGCGGTAAATATTAATGCGAATCCCGTCCAGAAGAACCATTGATTTACGCCAATGCGTTCACTAATCGGTCCCGCTGCCAGAAGCCCCACCGGCATAGCCCAAGTCATAGAAGTCATCAGCAGCGCAAACACCTTGCCCATCATTTCCGGCGCGATTGTCTCCTGAGTATAAGCCATCACCGGCACATTCATAAAGGTGCCGGAGCTGCCCATGAAAAAACAGCAGACCAGAAACAGCCAAAAGCCGGAAGAGGGCAACGCGCCGCTGACCAGCGAACCCAGGCCCATAACGCCGATTGCGATAGCCGCCATGAGGAAGCGCCGTTTCATGCCGCCCCAGAGACCAATAACTAACGAGGAGGCAACTAAACCGCCCGCAAATACAAAATTAGCCGCGCCGGTATGCCATGCCGTGCCGTTAAAATGCAGCCGGATCAAGAGCGGATACAGCGCGGCCAACGGCATATAGAGGATGGTCATCACCATCATTGACGGGAATATTGCCATAAGCGGTTTGTTTGCCCGCATGGCGGCAAAGCCTTGTTTCAAATCTGCTAACAGATGTGACTTTTGCCCCATTTGTGGAATATCGGGGATGCGGACAAAGGTCAGACAGACGATGGCAAATATTGCTCCGCATATATCAACCAGCATGATCGCGGCAATGGGTAAAGTACCTGTGAGCGTGGCTCCTAAGACAGGTCCCAGCATGTTGGAGAAAGAAATGATCATATTGCCCCAACCGCCCGCTTTGGTAAGCATGTGGGTGGGAACCAGGGTGGGAATAGCGGCTTGCATCGCCGGGGCGTGAAAAGTGTTGCCCAGCCCCCGGAACAAAAGAATCAGATAGACGAACCAAAGGGGCGGCATTTTAGTCAGAAGAAATGCAGCGCCTAAAAGCAAGCTGGAAAAGGCCACAAGCCCGTCGGCGGCAATCATAACGGTGCGGCGGTTAAAACGGTCGATCCAAACGCCGGCGAAAGGGCCGATGAACATATTGGGGATGAAAGCGGCGATGGATGCAAGGGTAAGGGTTATGGCTGATTCGGTCTGTATGGTTAACCACCAAATGACAGAAAACAGCACGGCGGACGATCCCAACAGCGAAAATGTCTGTCCGGCGTAGATAATGATAAATTGTTTTTGCCAAGTCTCTTTTGCGGCAGTTAACGGAGGATCATTTACTTGCATACCGGCTTAACCTTTCCAGATCGTCTATTTTTTTGCTTGGGCAATTACTTTTTGACATTCCCTTAAACGTTTCCTGCGTTTTGAACAGCTCCTTTTAGTATTTTACGTTCGTCGTAATTAAAAATTTCATAGTACTATTGAGGCAAATAGCATAAATTAGTGATATAATAAGTCCACAAATTTATGGAGGTGATTTTAATGTCGAGTATCCGGCCGATGAGCGATCTTAGAAATAACACGACTGAAATAGCTGAACTGGCCCATGCTGAGAAGGAAGTTATTATCACCAAAAACGGCTACGCCGATTTGGTGGTTATGAGTTTTGAGGCTTATGAGAGAAATTTTGCCCGTCTTGAAGTTTATGACAAACTTGCCAAGTCCCAGAGAGAGGTTGACACTGGCGCGAAGTTGTTGTCTGTCAGAGATGTGTTCGAAAAATACAAAGCGAAGTATGGAGCGGAATAATGGATAACTACAATGTTGTAGTTACACCAAGCGCCGACGAGGATTTGGGCGATGTTTTTGCGTACATTGCAGCCAGGCTTAATGCTCCAATGACAGCGGCGAATCTGATTGCTAAATTTTATGACGCCATTTCAGCTCTTTCCTGCGCACCATTTCGGTGTCCGCTGTCAAAAGACCCGTATCTTGCAAAACAGGGTTTCCGGACGCTTTTTGTGGAGAATTATATTGTTTTTTTCGTAGTTGACGAAGGATTAAAACAGGTTATTATTCATCGTGTTATTTATGCTAAACGGAATTATAGAAACCTCTTTATAGAAGAATAGTAACTATCCTTGATGATGAGACGGAGAAACAGATGGACAACCAAGTATATGAAACTTATCGATTAAAAAGAACCGGCGTGGCAGACAGCCTGGCGGCGGTGATGAAACGAAGCAACCGGCTGGTACTCCTGCGGCCGCTGGTTTTTCTGGCCGCGGCCGGCCTGACCATGGTTTTTGCCTTCCTTTCACTCCAAGCGGTTTTTCTTTGGGGCGCCGGCCTTTTGCTGCTTTGCTTTGTGATCATGCTGATTAAACACAATCGGATTAAAGCCCGGATTAAATACCTGGAGCAGTTAATCCAACTTAATGACGCCGCTATGCAGCGGCTGGACGGCCAATGGCAAGACTTTTCCAACACCGGGGAGCGGTTTATGGATCGGGAACACCGGTATACCGCTGATTTAAACATCTTCGGGCCGGGGTCCTTGTTTCAGTACCTTAATGCCGCCACTTCTTTGGTTGGCGAGGAGAGACTGGCCGGTTGGCTGAGCGCGCCGGCCGCCGGGGATGAAATTACCCCACGGCAGCAGGCGATCACAGAACTCGCTCCCCGGCTGGATTGGCGGCAGGATTTTCAAACCACCGGATTGCTGGAGGGGAGGGGCAAGCCTGGCAATTTGGCCAAACTGTTGGCCTGGGCGGAGGAAAAGCCGTTATTAACCAACAAGTACGTCTCTTTGCTGCTGTTCCTGCCGGCGGTGACCCTGGTCCTTGCCGTGGCGGGATTTTTTCATTGGCTGCCGCTGCTCCCGAATTGGCTTTGGATTTTACCCCTGGCGGTGCAAATCATGATTATGGTTTGGTTCTCCAAACCGGCCGGCCAAATGTTTGGCCAGACGGAGAACATGGCAGAGGAGATCCGGCGCTGGTCGGCTTTGTTGGGCTGTATCGAACCAGAGCAATATGATGCGGCCTTACTGCGGCAATTGCAAAGCCAACTGTTGCAGGGCGGCGGCCCCCCGTCCCAGCGGATCAAAAAACTCTTTGCAATCATTGACCGGGTCAGTTTCCGCTATTCCAGTATCTATCTGGTGATTAACATCGGCTTGCTGTGGGATTTGCGCACCCTGGTTAAACTGGAAGAGTGGCGGGCCGAATCCGGCCGCTTACTGAGGTCCTGGGTAGAGGTGATTGCCGCATTTGAAGCGCTGGCCAGTCTGGCCGGCCTGGCTTACGAGCATCCCCATTGGACGATGCCGGCAATCACAGGCGCCGCACCCTTCTTCAAGGCTGTGGCCCTGGGTCACCCGCTGATTAAAGAGGAGACCAGGGTGAGCAATGACGTTACCTTGGCTGAACCGGGCGTCATACTGTTGATTACCGGTTCCAATATGTCCGGCAAAAGCACTTTGCTCAGAACAGTGGGCATCAATTTAGTCCTGGCTTATGCCGGCGCAGCCGTATGCGCCAAAGAGTTAAGCTGCTCCCGGATGAATCTTTATACCAGCATCCATATCAATGATAATTTGGAGAAAAATATTTCTACCTTTTACGCCGAACTGCAAAGAATCAAGCTCATTCTGGACGCCGCCAAATCCGGGGAACCAACCCTCTTCTTAATTGACGAGATTTTTAAAGGCACCAATTCCAAAGACCGGATTATCGGCGCCCAGGCGGTGATTAAGAATTTAAACCGGTTGGGCGCCATGGGCCTGGTTTCCACCCATGACCTGGAGCTAAGCCGTCTGGAACAGGAAATCCCCCAAATCAAGAATTATCATTTTACCGATCAGATCTCCGGCCGGGAAATCTCCTTCGATTACCGCCTCAAAACAGGGGTTTCAACCTCCACCAACGCCATTGCCTTAATGAAAATTGTCGGTATTCAAACCGATAATAGTTGATATATGCTTAAAAATGAACAGTAACCTATTTAACTACATAACTAACGACATAAGAAAAGCAGGTGGACCAATGAACAAAATTTTGCTCATTGACGACAACATGGAAATTCAAGCCGCCAATCGCGACTATCTGACTTCGAAGGGCTATCAGGTCGAAATGGCGATGGACGGCGCAACTGCAATCGCGCTGCTTAAAACAAAAAAGTACGACTGCGTTGTTTTGGATGTTATGCTGCCCGATCTGGACGGCTTCACCGTCTGCTCCGTCGTCCGGAAAAACAATGAAAAAACGCCCATCATTTTTCTGAGCTGCCTGGACGAAAACGATTACCGCGTCAAGGGGCTGATGATTGGCGGCGACGACTACATGACCAAGCCGTACAGCCTGAAAGAACTCGCTGCCCGCATCTATTCGCTGGTGCGCCGCAACAAGATTTACGCCGGCATGGACAGCGGCGTGGAAAGCCCTAACCCCGGCGTCATGGTGCAGCGGGAAAACAGCGTGATTGCCATCCGGGGTTTTAACCTCTTCATGTCCCGGACTGAATACGAAATTCTTTCCCTTTTCGTGGCGCGGCCACGGGAACTGATCACTAAAAGCGAACTGTTGGCGTTGGTTGCCGGGGAGGAGGCTACCCTCTTTACCTGCATCAAAAGGATACGCTCCAAGCTGGCGGCTGACGAATCCCTCGGCGAAATCAAAAATAAGTATGGTGAAGGGTACATCTATATGCCGGCTAAAGAAAGCGGGATTGGTCGATGAAAAATATATCCCTGCTGCTGCCTGTTGTACTGATGTTTGTCATCCTTGCCATTTTGCTGTTTTTCATGTGCCTGCCCCTGGGACAGACCCCGGCCCGCGCGATAAACGGTATTCTTAATTTGTCAGCCGGCAAACTGGAGCAATCAATTTGGCAGCTTACCGGCCAGTGGCAATATGTCCCCGACCGGTTGCTCACGCCGGAAGAATTTCCGGCGGACGCGCAAAATATGACCCTCCCCGCAGGCTGGAACGATCCGCTCAACGGCTGCGCTACCTACCGGCTGACCGTATACACGGACGATACCCGTCAACTGAATATATTTGTGCCGGAGATTTACACTGCCTACAAGCTGTACCTTAACGGTGAGTTTTTGCGCGGCGCCGGTACGGTAAGCTGCGATCCAACTGCCGGCGTCCCGCAGTTTACAGCGTCCCTGGACCCGGTGAAGGCTGTTGACGGAAAGTTGGAAATCCTCATCCAGGCCAGCAATTATCACTTTATGCGTCCGCCCATGAACAATTTGCTTCTGTTAGGCGAACACAACAACATGAACCAATGGCTTTTCCGGACCAGGTCACTATACACTTTCGCTTTGGGTTTTGTCCTGGCGGCGGCTTTTTACCATCTGGCGCTGTACGTGCTGCGCCGCAAAGAAAAGATATATTTGCTGTTCTCGCTGCTGTGTCTGACTATTTTTTTGCGGTTCGCCCTTGACACAAACGGCGTGAGTGATTTCACGGGCTGGTTTTCCTTCGGCATGGGTGTTTTCGATATGCGTTTTTTCACTGTGCTGTTCTTCCTCCACGCCGTATTGATCGGCACATTTAGCCTGTATGTCTTTGAGCGGGAATGGACAATCAAATGCGGGCGGTGGTTTATCGGCTACGCGGTCGCCGGCATTTTGATTTTTTCGCTTATCCCGCTGAATAACGCCCGGGCGGCCTTCGTCGTTTTTATCACTATGCTGCCCTTCATGCTCTTTTGCATTTACAGGGTGGCGCGGTCACGGGTACTCCGTGAAAACCGGATGATGTGGCTGTACTTTACCGCCATGATTCTCTACACCGTCGTGGGGGCGGTGAGTAAAACATTTTTCGATCACCTGCTGTTTATGACCGGGCTGCTAACCAATATGTATTTGCTCATGGCCCAGAGCCTGATCTTAGCCAGGCAATATGTTGACCTGATGAAAGCCGAGCAAAAATTGGCGGTTCAAAACGCGTTGCTGGAAGAAACCGCGAAAATGCGCGAGGAGATGGTGCGAACCTTCTCCCACGAAATCAGGACGCCGCTGACGGTGATGGCCTCCTATACGGAATTGGCGGTGGAACAGCTGCAAAGAGGCAGCATTAATGGACAGACCATCCGCGGCCTGGCGGTCATCACTGATGAGGCTGTCCGGCTCGGGCAGCTGGCCGGGCATATGCTGGAACGGTTCAAGGCCACCGGAAAAGCCCAGGAACCGCAAGACGCCAGGCCCATCAACATCACCCTGATTGCCAGCCAGCTGGTCCGGCTATTGGAACCGACCGCTGCCCAGGCCGGGCGCAAGATCAGCCTCAACCTGAACAAAAACCTCACTGCGCTAGGTAAGGAGGACGAGATTACGCAAGTCATCTGGAATCTGCTTAATAACGCCTTGAAGCACGGCAAACGCGGCGACATTGAAGTGGCCGGCAACGATAGCGACGAGTTTGTCTGCATCACGGTTACCGATACCGGCGCAGGCATTCCTGCGGAACTGCTGCCTTTCGTTTTGGAACGGGGCGTATCCGGCGATGGCAAAAGCGGATTGGGGCTTGCCATTGCTGACGAAATTGTGAAGAAATACGGCGGCAGGATTCAGGTGGAGAGTGAATACGGGTTCGGGACGTCTGTGACCATGCTTTTACCGGCTTATAAAGAGGGTGACGGCGCGGGTGGCGAATAAGGGAACAACAGTGACGCGTGAACAGTAACAACAGTGACGTTACTGGTAACACGTTACTGCTTTCGCATCGATCCGGCCCGTAAAGTTATTAACCGTGAGCTCATACTCTTCGAGAAATCGCTTACGGTTAATAACTTTACGGGCCTGGGCTACTGGTACTAACACACACAGGGTCTGACCAGTAACACAATGACAACGATCGCGGCGTGCTGACAAAATAGATGTTGTGTATGCGACAAAGATATGCTATTCTCTTGTTAATCTTATGCGTGTGACGCGGGAAAAACATCCCCGCCGTCACGCGCATTTGGCGTTTAATGGACTTCTTTCAAACCGGGAAACCGCTTTGAAAGAAGTTGGCGGGGAACCAGATCGTCAAGCGTTTAAGAAAGCCCATATTTACGCAATTTTGCCCTTAGCTAAAATACAGTTATTTACATGAAGACGGTGATTTTGAAAGCAGCCGCTTGGATTTTGAAAGATTATTAGCCGGACCTGGTATGAATACTGTATTATGCTGATTGTTGCAGTGATCAAGTTGAAAGATTTGCCCGGGATCAGCGGCGGCTTTAGCATAATGAAACCGGGACCGGTCAAGGTAAATAAGATGAAGGGGTGGCGCCGATGAGGGATTGGAGATGACGCAAACGGTATCCGGCGGATGAATGCCAGTTTGAGTGCCAGTTTGATTGAAGGTAATATTTGTAAATGAGAAAAATAAACAAATAAGCAACAGTTAGATGCTTAATTACGTGTTAAGAGGTGATTAGTATCTGAAATTAAACTAAAGGGGTGATTTTATTTATGGAAAAAATCAAAAAAAATATCAACAAAATGCTTATCAGCCCTTTGCTGGCCGTTTTGCTGGTGGCAGGATTGCTGGGAGCGGTAAGTGCTTTTGCAGCGGTAAGTAATCCGCCTCCTGAGCCGGATTCCACTGGTACGTGGTACGTTAATACCAATGATGATTTGCACTATGCGATGGCCAATGCTTTACCGGGTCAAATAGTACGCGCCACTGATATTCCTTTGGTCGACGATACGCCGGTAGTTAATGGTACGCCGTCGATCATTCATGTCAAAGCGGGGATTACTCTTTATTTTTACAGCACGCAGCCAAAATTTATCACCGAAATAAAAAGTAGTCTGGGCGGTAGTCATAATGTCATCACTATAGATAAAGGCGGCGTACTAATTGTAGATTCTATAATTAGTATTACCGGCAATTCTATCTATAATTATGGCGAGGGATATATTGACGCCGGAAAAGTAGAAGGCAGAAAGTTTGCTGGCGGCGGCAGTGTTACTTATTACACCGTCTTAATCAGTTATCGTCCGGGCGTGGATGATGGTTCCGTTACAATGATCAACCCTCAGCAACAGACATGGAATGTATCTGTTGGAAGAAGTATAACTGAAAATCTTCTTTCTGCTGTCCCGACCAGGACCGGGTATATTTTTGCTGGTTGGTTAGGTACTGCATTAAATAGTGACGGTACGATGAATCATACTACGGATCAAATGTATCAGCCCGGTGATCCAATAACCATTGACACCTCCTTATATACCACTGTGGTTATGGTTGCCCTGTGGTCAGCTCCGTACACCGTAACCTACGAACCAGGCGACTATGGTAAATTTACTGCTAAAAGATTTACCGATCTGGCTTACGGCGCTCCAACGCCAGAATTTACAGGCAGCACAGAAAGCAAAGAGCCAGGCTGGCATTTTACCGGCTGGGAGCCTGAATTAAGTGCCACGGTAACCGGCGACGCAACCTATGTGGCTCAGTGGTCGCAAGAAAAACCTGTAACGTACACCATAACCTATGATCCTGGTCTCCATGGCACGTTTGCTCCAGAAATAGTTTCCGATCTGGTTTCCGGCGCACTAACGCCTGCCTTTACAGGCAGTACAGAGGACTGTGAGCCTGGCTGGTATTTTACCGGCTGGAGTCCTGCGTTAAGTGCTCTAGTAACCAGTAACGCAACCTATGTAGCCCAGTGGTCGCCATTTTACACCGTCACCTACACGAGCGATGGCGCGGATCCGGCAACAAGCACTCCGCCGCAGGACCGCAACAAGTATAGAAGCGGCTATTTAACGACAGCGCTTGGTCCCAAAGATAATGGCGGCAATTTAGCCCAAGCAGGTTTCGTCCTCACCGCTTGGTATGGCAATGACGGCAACACCTACAAAATTGGCCAAGAGTTTGCGGTCACTGGCAATATAACCCTTAGTCCGGTCTGGACGCCGGAGCAAGAGGGCAACCTTAGCGTCACGAAGACAATAGATGCAGCCCAGGCGACGGAAGTCAATGTTGGCGATAGTGTCATATATACGATTACGGTAACAAACGATGGCGATACCAGCGCGGCGGACGTAGTCGTGAGAGAGGGCTTGACCGGTGACTGGGGCGTGCCGAAGCTTACAACCGCGGATCCCTCGAGGGTGATAGAATATTCAATTTCAGACGACAATCTCCTGACAGTTACAAGTCTTGTTTACGATGAGGCCTTTACCGTCACCTACACAGTGATAGCGCAGCCGGCTGA
>WQUS01000191.1 GCA_009781965.1 Bacillota bacterium
GGTGCGCAGTTTGATGAACCGTGCGGACATCAAGGAGCTGATTATTGCCACTGACGCCGGCCGGGAAGGGGAATTGGTGGCGCGCTGGATTATGAAGCTGTGCAACTGGCGGAAACCCTTTAAACGGTTGTGGATTTCCTCCCAGACAGACGCGGCGATCCGGGAGGGTTTTGCCAAACTGAAGCCCGGGGTGGAATATGACAATTTATTTGCCGCGGCGGTATCTCGGGCAGAGGCCGATTGGCTGATTGGCCTGAACGTAACCAGGGCTTTAACCTGTAAATTCAATGCCCAGCTTACCGCCGGCCGGGTACAAACGCCTACTTTGGCTATGATTGTGCAGCGGGAAGAAGAAATTAAAAAATTCGTGCCGGTTGATTATTGGACGCTGCGGGCTGATTTTGGCGATTACTTCGGCGACTGGCGGGGTAAAGAAGGCAACCGGATTTTCGATTACGCCAAGGCGGAGGAACTGCTGGCTAAAATAAAGGGACGCAACGGAAAGATTACTGAGTTGCGGCGGGAAGCCAAAAGCGAACCGCCGCCGCTGGCTTACGATTTGACCGAACTGCAGCGGGACGCCAACCGGCGCTTTGGCTTTTCAGCTCAGCAAACGCTGGCGATTTTACAGGATCTTTATGAGCGGCACAAACTGGTTTCTTATCCGCGTACGGATGCCCGGTATATCACTGCGGATATTGTGCCTACCCTGCCGGCCAGACTGAAAAGTATTGCCGTGGGTCCCTACGCCGGATCGGCCAAAGGGTTGCTGCAGAAACCCCTGGCAGTGACCAAACGTTTTGTGGATGACAGCAAGGTCTCGGACCACCACGCCCTTATTCCCACGGAACAGCCGCTGAATCTGGCGGTCCTGGACGCGGAAGAAAAAAAGCTGCATGATTTAATCGTCCGGCGATTTTTAGCCGTACTTTATCCTCCTTACCGCTATGAGCAGCTTACCCTGATTACCACTGTCAATGGCGAGGAGTTTTATTCCCGGGGCCGGGTAGTTCAGGATCAGGGCTGGCGGGCCGTGGCTTCAAGCCGGGCCGAGCGGGAGGACGGCCAGGAAGAAGACGTGGCGCCGGAGCAAACTCTGACCAGCTTGCAAAAAGGCGCGGAACGGCCGGTTAAAAACGTCAAAGCAAACCGGGCTAAAACCAAACCGCCGGCCCGTTATAACGAGGCGACTCTGCTTTCGGCCATGGAAAACCCGGGTAAATTAACCAAGGACGCCGCTTCCATTAACGGCAGCGGTTTGGGCACGCCGGCTACCAGAGCGGAGATCATTGAAAAGCTGCTGTACACCAACTATATCGAACGCAACGGCAAGGAGCTGACGCCTACTTCCAAGGGTATTCAGTTGATCAACCTGGTGGCTCCCGAACTGAAAAGTCCGGTGCTTACCGCTAAGTGGGAGCAAAGCCTGGCTGACATTGCCCGGGGCAAAGAAAGCAAAGCCAGGTTTATTAAGGATATCCGTGAAAATACCGGCCGGCTGGTGCGCAGTGTGGCCATGGATACAGCGGTTTATAAAGCGGATAATATTTCTAAAACCAAGTGTCCGGCTTGCGGTAAGTATATGCTGCTGGTGAAGGGCAAGCGAGGCAAGATGCTGGTCTGCCAGGATCGCGAGTGCGGACACCGGCAGCCGGCAAATGATAATCTTGCTGGCTTCACCAGTTCCAAGTGGGCCAGTCGGACCAACGAAAAACTGATCGCCAAATACAGCGACCAGAATGCTATTGGCAGCAGTCTGGGTGACTTGCTTAAAGAGGCGCTGGTCAGAAAAGAGCAGGATTAATAAAAATGAGGAGCGGCTATTTAAAAAGTAGCGGCGCGATTCGCTATACCGTGGAGCGCAGCAACAAAATTGCCGGGGTTAAAATATCCGTTGACGCCGAAAAAGGCGCTGTGGTAACGGCGCCTCCCCATTGCCGGCTGGCCGAGATTGAAAAAATTGTCCGGGAGAAAACGCCGTGGATTGAAGATAAACTGCGGCTGCTGGAAAATCAGATTGGCTGCCGGGTGCCCAGGGAATTTGTCGACGGAGAAAAGTTTTTTTACTTGGGTGAACGGTATACTTTAGTAATCGGCAAAACTACCGGTGTCCCGGGGGTGGTGCTTCGGGACAGAGAGATCCATGTGGCGCTTAATGCAGCGGTCAACAGCCCTGGTGGCTTGGCGGTTAGAAATGAATTAATCAAATGGTACCGGGAACGGGCCAGGCAGGTTATTATTAATCGGGTTGATTGGTTTGCCGCCGCGGCGGGACACAAGCCGGCGGCAGTGAGGATTAAAACGCAAAAAAGCCGCTGGGGCAGCTGCTCCGCTAAAAACAACTTGAATTTCAACTGGAAGCTGGTTATGGCGCCGTTGGAAGTGCTTGATTACGTGGTTGTACACGAGCTCTGTCATTTAACCAGGCTGGATCATTCCGCCGATTTTTGGCGTTTGGTAGCCGCACTGGCGCCGGATTACCAAAAAAAACGCCGCTGGTTAAAGGAGTACGGACCGGCGCTCAACATTTAAGTTTCTATATGCGCTGCTCCGGCAGCCAAAGTAATTGGCGTTTGTTGATGAGCTCCCGTTAAATCGCTTGCGCCAACTGTTTTGCCTGTTTGGGTGCGGCTTGAACAGATACGCATTTAGCTTTGGGGTTTGCGCGCCGGACTCGGGCTGAACACAAACTCCGTCGTCACCGGCGGCGGTTCCGGCTGCCCGCTTTGACCGGCTTGCTCCGGTTGGCTCATGTCTTGCACCCGGAGCAGACCGGCGGTCAACAGGGCGGTAATGCCGGCCAGCGCTCCGCCTGCTATGTACATATAGGTATTGCTTTGCTCCATTAGATAACCGAAAAACGGGGGTCCCGCGGCTACGCCAAGGAAGCGGACACTGCCGTACACGGCGGTAATCAAGCCCCGCTCGGCCGCGGCAACGCTGCCGGTAATGATGGTGTTCAGGCAGGGCAGCAGCAGCCCTGTTCCGACGCCGGTTATGGATATGGCGGCGAAAAAGAAATAAATGTTTTGGAAAAAAATCAGCGCTGTCAAGGATAAGGCAATCAAACCGAGTCCGGTGACCGCCAGCCACTTTAGCAGCATGAGCTGTTTCTTTAAAAAGATGCCGGTAACCAAGGAGGTCGCGCTCATGAGCAGTACCGGCGCCGCCAGGGCCAATCCTTTCACGATGCCGAAAATACCGACTTGAGTTTCCAGGTAGTCGCTGAGAAAAAATAAGATGCCGAAGAGGATGAGCAAAGCAATCATGCCGCCCAGGAACGAGGTCAACAGCAGGGCTGATTTGTGCTGAAAAATTTTTTTGATGGACCGGGCGTATTGGCTGACACTTTGCTTTTTTTGTTTATTTTCAGGTTCCCGGACCAGCAGCCACATCCCGAGCACAATGGGCGCCACAACCACGGGGAAGAGTATAAAGGCGGCGTACCAGGCAATTAAACCGATGGCTGCGCCCAAGACCGGGCTCAGCACCTTGCCCATGCCGTTGGCGGCTTCCACAATCCCCAGTGCTTTACTGCGCTGGGGTCCCGTGAAAAGATCGCCGGTCAGGGCCATGGCGATGGGGGTGGTGGCGGCGGCGCCAATACCTTGGATGACGCGGCCGACGATAAGCCAGGTATAAGCGTTTGCACCGAGAATGATTGCCGCCGCTCCGGCGATAACGCTGCCCAGACCGTACAAGAGCAGACCGGGAATAATGACCTTTTTACGGCCGATGCGATCGGACAAAAATCCGGCCACAGGGATCAGCAGGCCGGGGATGGAAAAAGCGGTAATCAGCATGCTTACTTCCAGCCGGCTCAAGCTCATTATTTGTTTCATGGCCGGCAAAACCGGGATGAGCATGGAATTACCCAGAACCATAATAAAAGGAACGCCGGATATAGCCGCCAGCACGGCGGCGCTGTGTTTAGACTGCATATTACACCATCCCTCCTGGAGCGACAGGGTTATTTTATCTCTGCTCCGCGTCCGGTATGCATTTATTATTTCCCCCGGGCATATGAAAAAATATCGCTACTGTTTAGCACCGAGCGGCACGCAAAACTATTAACCGTGCGCTCATGCTCTCCGAGAAATCGCTTACGGTTAATAGTTTTGCGTACTGTATTCACTTTAAGGATCAACAAACGCGTGAACAGTAACAAAATATCTGGTCCGACGGGGAGGGAGTAGATTTGTTTTTTAGTTTTGATAAAATTGTTTTGTCTATGGCTTTGCTGCGTGTTTTATCGTCCGGGATTGAGTTTAGCGCCGCTATGCTGATGTTGTATTTTAACCGCGTGGAGACGGCCTTTAAAATTAACGCCATGTTGGCTCTGGTGGGGCCGCCGATCATGGTTTGCGTTACCGCCCTGGGTCTGGTTGGTTTGGCGGGCAAAGTATCCCCGGTTGGGATGCTCTCTATCGTTATGGGAGTGGGCCTGATCTTTTTCGGCGTCAGGTGTCAGACTTAAAATAAGTGTTACTGCCAAAGAGGAACAGCCCTCGGGACAGTCACTCGACTGTCCCGAGGGCTGTAATGATAGATTTAACAGTTACTGCTCGGCTGAGATGAGCGATTGAGCGAAGCTCATCCAGCGAACGACGTTAAGTGGTTACTGGCGCAAGCGATCAAATCGTCAGCTTGCCCATTACCGGGCTATATACTCCTACCTGCAGCAGGAGATAGAAAACAAAGAAGTGTCCGATCAGGTCGGCTAACATAAGTAATCCCACCAGGGCTATGCTGCCTTGAGATTCGGCGAACAAAGTCAAAACCAGGGTGACGAGGAAGCCGACAATCACCACGAAACTGAAAAACATTTTCGCGTAGGGCCCTTTAATCAACAGCCAAAG
>WQUS01000192.1 GCA_009781965.1 Bacillota bacterium
CGTTTCCAAGAGGCGCTGGAGTTACAAGTGCAAGCGCTGGACAAACGCCGAACTATGCTGGGGGAGGACCACCCGGACACCCTAATCACAATGCACAATCTGGCCAGTACCTATGGCGACCTGGGCCGTTTCCAAGAGGCACTGGAGTTACAAGTGCAAGCGCTGGACAAACGCAGGACTATGCTGGGGGAGGACCACCCGGACACCCTAAGCACTATGCACAACCTGGCCGTTACCTATGGCGACCTGGGCCGTTTCCAAGAGGCACTGGAGTTAAAATTGCAAGTGCTGGACAAACGCCGAACCCTGCTGGGAGAGGACCACCCAGCCACCCTAGGCACGATGGAAAGCATGGCCGATACCCTTGAGGCCTTGGACCGGCCAGAAAAAGCCGTTTTACTGCGGGAAGAAATCGTGCGGAAGCGGAAGTAACTTGTGATTCAATAATAATTGATTGGAGGGCGATTTATGCAGGACCGATACTCCGGTGATGTTGGCGATTTCAGCAAGTTCGGGCTGCTTAGGCATATTGCCGCTACAGGGCTTGTTGTTGGCATTAACTGGTATCTTGTTGAAAATGAAATCAAAACCGGCGACGGCAAGCACATTGGCTTCTTATCGGACAGTAGATTCGACGGATGTGACGATGAGCTGCGCGACGCCTTACGCTGCGCTGTCGCAAATGAACGTAGAGTTTCTATGCTTGAAGAACAAGAACTGATCAAAAATGCCATATATTTTTCCAGCCGGCTTTTACCTCCCGCAACAAAAAAATTTTCCCGGGACGATTGGCACAAGCGCGCAATGAAGCGGCTCAGCGATGCTGATATTATTTTCTTGGATCCGGACAATGGGATTATCACCAAAAGTACTTCGCCAAAGTCGGCCAAAAGCGTTAAATTCGTTCTGCATGATGAAATATGCGATTACTATATGGCCGGGCATAGCTTGGTGATCTACAACCATCGCAGCCGGCAAACCGAACCGGAGTACCTGCGCCGATTTGACTGGATGATTGACGAACCTCGTTTAAAGACAGCACACCGGCTGGGGTTAAAATTTGTGCGGGGAACTGTCCGTGATTATATCTTCCTAATACAGCCAAAGCATCAACCGCTTGTCTTGTCAGCAGTTGAAACAATACTAAACAGCGCATGGAATAAGCACTTTGCAAAGATCAGCTTTTAGATCTCAGATAAAACAGCCTTCAATCTTCCATTTCCAGCTTTCGGGAATCAGCAAAAATATCGCGATGCACTATCAAAAATCGTTCGCCATATCTTTGTTGATTCGCAAAAGCAAATAATTCATTTCGCCTTATACCCCATTCCCATATAAGCGTCGCCGCTTCGCAGCTCCTCAAGCATTTGGGCGAGCCGTTTCCGGCGCGTTTCTTCGCGTTTCGCCCGGGTAATCCAGCCGATGTAGTCATTCTGCTGATAAGGCGGCCTGGCCCGGTAGCGCTCCCAAAGGTTACCCTGCTCTAGGGCGGCGGCGATAAAGTCCGGCATAGCATACCGTTCCCGGGCGGCTGGCGCGGCACTGTATTCGTCTATTATTGGCGGCTTGTTCATGCCATGCCCTCCTATCCGTGGAACTCTAATGATTTTCCGCCCGTTTTTTAATTAGCCTCAATAATTCAAACCGGATCCAGCCACTAAAAGGTTTGATTACCGCCCAGTATAAACGAAACCATTTTGCTTCCCCGCCCAGGGTTAATACCCTGGTTTCCGTTGACAGCGCCACCGTCCCGTCTCCATTATCCGCCAGATATAAATTCCAGGCCGCTTTGCCGTTACCCGGTTCATTAAAATTGATAAAGTCTGTCACGCTGGTTAAAGGAATTATTTTGGGCTTGGGCCGCCAAAACTTACCGGCAAACCCTATAATAACTTCTTTGTTTTGAATTTCTTCGAGTAAAAACATAAACCCATTCTCTTTGGTCATTTGGTCAAAAAAAGATTGGGCTTCCGTATGTACTTTGGTTTGTTTTTGCTGTTCTGCTTTCCTGTTGAATTTGAAAAGTTCAAACACCGCCCGTAAGGAAAAAAGAAACCTGATGATTCTTGACTCAGACATATCGCAGTTATGAATTGCTTCAAACACCTTCTCCGGTGAAGAATCAATAACCATGCTGTGTTTTTCAAAGAAATCATATTTAGGCAAGTAATAGTCCAATTTCTGCTTGCCGAAATCCACTTTGGACGCAGTGAGCGAAGATTCAAGATCCATGTCACACACCCGCTTTTCCGTTGGAATCGTTAATAATATACCAAATCAAATAAATATTGGCAACCGCCAATAACACACTTTTCGAGTTACTGGTCAGACCCTGTGTTTGTTAGTACTCATAGCCCAGGCACGCAAAACTATTAACCGTAAGCGATTTCTCGGAGAGCATGAGCGCACGGTTAATAGTTTTGCGTGCCGGCTCAATGCTGAACAGTAACATATGAACAGTAGCAACAGAAAAAAGGTTTGCGGCGGTTGCCATTAGTTTACATGCCATAACTGTCATATTTATGAAAGAAAGCTGAATATATTAGTACCCAAAGCGCAGTGTGCGGAGCGGCAGTTTGCTGTTCCGAGCCGTACCGGATGACTGCGCAATTTCAGGTGCGAAAGGGGTGATTAGTAAAAAAAACTAAAATTAAAGGGGGAATCATGTTTTTTATGGCAAAAGCAAAAAAACATCCGCACAAGATGCTTATTGTCCCGCTGCTGGCCATCTTGCTGGCCGTAGGGTTGTGGACATCGGGAATCGTTTTTGCGGCGGTAAGTGTTCCGCCTCCCGCGCCGGATTCCACCGGCGTCTGGCATGTTGCCACCAATGATGATTTGCACTATGCGATGGAGCATGCAAAACCGGGTCAAACGGTATATTTATTTACCACTCAAAATCTTACCATTGATGATAATCCGTCCATAATTACGGTAGGATATGGCGTCACCCTTAATATTGGCGGCACGGCTACAATAACGATTAAAAGTGCGGCTGGAGGCAATGGCAACGTTATACACGTTAATTCAGGCGGCATATTAATTGTGGATTCTATAATCAGCACCACTAACTCCTCTATTTACAATGAAGGTTATGCATATCTTCACAGTGGAAAAGTGGAGGGCAATGAGAAATGGTTAGGCGGCGGCAGCATTACTACTTTCACCATCTTAATCAGTTATCTTCCCGGTGTGAATGACGGTTCTGTTACAATGCCCAACCCGGCTACCCAGACAGGAGATGTCCCTGCCGGGCAATCAATAACTGTATCTGCTCTTGCCGCGCCAACCAGGCCCGGTTATACTTTTACCGGTTGGTTAGGATTTGTTTTAAACAGTAACGGTACTCCGGATCATACTACGGATCATCTGTATCAGCCCGGTGATCAGGTAACCACAAACAGCCTTTATATGAATATGGTTGCCCAGTGGCAACAAAACGAGGACCAGGTTGTCCATTACACTGTCCACTACTTTTATGGCGGCACTGAGGACGAAACCCTTACTGAGAATCTAAATGTCTGGGCCGGTGATCCCACAGTCAGTGCAGTGCCGGATAAGCCCAAAACCGGTTACAAAGACGGCGCTCCGAAATTTGTGCCCAGCCTGCCGATGACCGTAGCCGAAGGCGATGCAATTAACGTCTACTATGTCAAAGACGATACACAAGTCGTCCATTACAGCGTCCACTACATTTACGACGGCACGGAAGATGAAACCCTGGCCGAGAATCTCACTGTCTGGGCCGGCAATCCCACAGTCACTGCCATAACCGAACGGCCCAAAGCCGGTTACAAAGCGGCTGTGCCGCACTATAACCGTGACCTGCCAGCGACAGTAACCGAAGGCGACGCACTCAACGTTTACTATGTCAGCGATAATAGCCAGGTTGTCCATTACAGCGTCCACTACATTTACGACGGCCGGGAAGACGAAACCCTTACAGAAAATCTCACTGTCTGGGCCGGCGATCCCACCGTCACTGCCATAACCGAGCAGCCCAAAACCGGTTATACGGCGGATACTCCGCACTACAACCGTGACCTGCCGGCGACGGTAGCCGAAGGCGACGCACTCAACGTTTACTATGTCCGCAGTGACGCCTACACCGTAACCTATAACGCCAACGGCGACAATATCGGCGGCACAGTGGTCAGCGACACAAACTCGCCCTATCTGCCAGGGGACCCGGTCACAGTGCTTGGCAACACAGGCAATCTGACCAAGGCCAATTACAACTTTGCCGGTTGGAACACCAAAGCTGACGGTACCGGCACATCTTACATGCCAGGCGCCACGTTCAGCATGCCGGCAAATGACGTGATCCTGTATGCTCAGTGGACGCCAACCGGCGGCGGCGGTGGTGGCGGTGGCGGCGGTAGCGGCGGTAGCGGCGGTAGCAACACCCCCAGCAAACCCAGCACCGGCGGCGACGCTAATATACTGGCCATCCCTGCTGATAACACCGGTACTCCGCCGGTTGCCTTAAACAAATCAGACCATATCGCCTATATCCTTGGCTATCCTGACGGTAAGATCCATCCCGGTGCTAATATTTCCAGAGCCGAAGTGGCCACCATCTTCTTCCGGTTATTCACCGACGGCAGCCGGAAGGCCAATTGGTCGGCCAGTAACAGTTACGGCGACGTATCATCAAGCAACTGGTACAATAATTCTGTATCAACCCTCAGTAAAGCCAGGATCTTAAACGGCTATCCGGATGGAACTTTCCATCCCAATGCCAGCATCACCCGGGCGGAATTTGCCGCTATGGCCGCCCGTTTTGCCAGCGGTTCGCCGACCACAGCAATAACCTTCAGCGACTTGAACGGTAACTGGGCAACTGACGAAATCTATCGTGCGGCCGGGTTGGGCTGGATCAACGGCTATCCGGACGGAACCTTCCGCCCGAACCAAAACATTACCAGAGCGGAAGCTATGTCCATCGTCAACCGGGTCCTCAACCGCCGCGTGACCAGCACAGACGACCTGCTCAGCCAAATGGCCCGCTGGTCGGACAACAGCAATGTAACTGCCTGGTACTACTTTGAGGTCCAGGAAGCGACAAACTCCCATACCTATCACCGCAAAGCGGACGGCGTTTCCGAAAAGTGGACGTCTATTATGGCTAACCCTGATTGGAGTGCTTTGGAGCAGCCAGGTTACCGGCCCTAAGGCAAGCAAGACGACTGTTTCTTGCGGATGCAAATGGCCAATATCTTTCTGCCAATAGCTGTCTCAAGAAAAACGCACCCGAAAGGCTAAACCCTTTTCGAGTGCGTTTGTTACTGTGCAGCATTTTTTGTGATATAGTATAAACAATTCCAACGGGAAAGCAGGTGTGCGTCATGGTTATTGAATATGCGCTGTCTACGCCAAAAGTGGATTTTTACAACATTACCTCCCTGGTCCGCGAAGCCGTCGCCAAAAGCGGCGTGACCAGCGGCATGACGCTGGTTTACTGTCCTCATACGACGGCGGCCGTCACGATTAACGAAAACGCGGACCCGGACGTGGTGCGTGATTTGCTTTTAGCCTTGGCTAAAACCTTTCCGGACCGGCCCGAATTTCGCCATGCCGAGGGCAACAGCGCGGCTCATCTCAAATCGTCGGCCATAGGCGCCAGCGTAACGGTGATTATTGAGGCGGGCCAAGTGGTGCTGGGGACCTGGCAGAGCATTTACTTTTGCGAGTTTGACCCGCCGCGAAACCGCAAATTTTATGTGCAAATTATCGGGGCATAAAAACAGATTCCTTACGCCGGAGCCAATATAATAACGGCCTTTTCGCTAACGGTACACAGCTGAAGCTGCCTTTAACCTACGATTTGGCGAGCAAATTTGCGCCTCACAGCAAGTTGGTCTTGGCAAGTTTCCCGGTCATTTTTTGCGGGCCTAAAATCCAAATCAAATCGTTTTCCTCCAAGCGCAGATGTATGTCGGGATCCAACAAGGGATATAGATCTCTTTCCAGACCGAGAAGTAAACCGCCCCATTCGCTTTTGATCTGAGAATCCTTAATACTGGCGCCAATCAGGGGCGAACCTTTATCCACTGTGATCACGTAACAAAGCAGTTGATTGTTCTCATGGCAGTCTTTTTGAGTATTGATAAAGTCGCGCAAAGTCAGGTAGCCTCCCTCATCTTCCTTTTCCAGTTCAAAAGCGGACCCTTGCCAGTTGACCACCGCCTGAAGACCGTTTAACTGGCTGAAAGTCCCCGTGATATAGATAATGTCGCCCAGCAACAGCTTCTCGGAGGCTTTGGGAATGTTGATATGTTTGTTGCCGCGGATGATTTTGATGATCTTAATGTTGACCTGGAACATGGAGACAAAATCAGAGACCTGTTTGTTTAAAAAAGGCTTCTCCTGGCTACACCTGATCCTGCTCACATAATACTGTTCGTCCAACCAATTATGGCCGGGATCGTTTCTTTTCTGCTCTTCCAAATTTCGCTCGTTAAAATTACTCAGAAACTGGGCTTCCATCTTCAGATAAGGGCCGATGAGCCAATCGGAACGAACAATTAGAATGACTACGACAACTGCCGCTAAGATGATATACCAAATGGAAAAAGAAAAAATAATCCTCGCCGGCAAGATAGTAAGAAAGATCATCACGGCATAGCGGACGACGGTTAAAGCCAGCAGAGGCAAACGATTGGATCTGCCGCCAAACCAAAGCGGAATGAAATGTTCATTCTTTTTAACCAATGCTTGACGCATAAACGGTGCGATGGTAATGACCATTGCCAAAATAGCTACCCCGCCGGACAAGTTTTGATTCAAATAAGCAGCCAAAAAAGGCCACAATATAGATGTACCGGCGAGGATAATGCCGGCAATAATAACTGAGTAGAATGTTATAGAAGTAAAATAAGCCTTGATAAAAGCCGGCCATTCTTGACTCTTTTCGGTTTCACTCTGTACCTCCGATGTATAGCGGTTTAAATAAGCGGATAGTTTTGCCGGCAGACGCTGATCCAAAAAACCATAAACGTTATCCGAAGCTTTGATACAATAGGGTGTGGTAAAAGTGGTAATGACCGAAACAGAGACAATAATCGGATAGATGAAATCACCCATAACTCCCAGCGATATACCAAGCGAAGCGATAATAAAAGAAAACTCGCCAATCTGAGCCAGGGAGCAACCGCAATAAACGGCGGTCTTCAGAGTCTGACCCGAAAGCAGAACACCGGTAGTAGAGAAAAAAGCTTTAACAAAGATCGTGACCAGCGTCAAAGTCAGAATGGGAACGGCATATTGGACAATTAAAGCCGGGTCGACCATCATACCTACCGAGAGAAAAAAAACAGCCCCAAACAGATCTTTAATTGGTTTAATGAGATGCTCAATCTGCTCGGCATGAACAGTCCCGGCCAAGAGCGAGCCGGCCAGAAAAGCCCCTAAAGCCGAAGAAAAGCCCAAGGAGTCGGCTAAAAGAACCATCCCGAAACACATGGCCAACGAGATAATCAATAAGGTTTCGTCACTCATGAGATTTTTGGTTTTTTTGAGTATTGTGGGTATGAGATAGATACCCATAATGAGCCATATGGCTAAATAAAGAACCATTTTGCTAAGACTGCCGGCTAAAACTCCCCCTGAAATTCCTTGACTGACAGCAATGGTGGAGAGAATGATCATCATAAAGATACCGGCAATATCCTCAATAACCAAAGTGCCAAAAACCAGCTCGGTAAATTTCTTGCCCTTGAGCTGCAAATCATCAAAAGCTTTAATAATAATCGTGGTTGAGGACATCGCGAGCATGCCGCCGAGGAATACGCTATTCATATTACTCCAGCCCATCAACTGGCCGCAGCCAAACCCAACCGCGAGCATAAAAGTAACTTCAGTAATCGCCGTAATAATAGCCGTACCGCCAACCGACGCCAGCTTGTGCAGGTTAAACTCCAGGCCAAGAGCAAACATGAGGATGATAATGCCAATCTCGCCCCAGGTAGAGATACTGATTGTATCTGTTACCGATTGAAACAGATTAAAATAAGGCCCGACAATAAAACCGGCGATCAGATATCCTAAGACCAAAGGCTGACGCAGCTTTTTACAGAGCAAGGTTGTAATGCCGGCGACAATCAACATCAAAGCTAAATCGACAATTAAAGCCGGAATATGCATAAACATACCTCCCACGCCGCTATGCTTGGGATCTCTTGTCTATCTTACGCTTTCCTGATTGGCAGCCGGATAACTGTTTTTAGCTTCTCCGGCGCGGTCTTGCGCGGGTCGGAGAGATAAATCTCATGATGGCGGCGGGTTGCGCTTAGATCGATTGCGTAGCCGTTCGCGCCGGCATATTGCTCCAGCATGGCGACGGTGGCCGGTTCGTCGTCATAGGGGCCTATATGCATCGCCTGGACGCACAAACCCTCCTTGATTTTTGTCAGCCGCGCCGGCGCTAAGTCAAGGTTCGGCTTCTTTTGGGCCAGCGCAAAGGCGGCGGCCGCAAAAACCTCCTCCGTCGCGAAATCAGGCTGGCGAATCAAGACCGTCCACAAAAATTTACTCTTGTCGGCTATTGCCGCGCCGCCCTTGACAGTCCAGAAACCCTCCAGCGGCGGGACAACATACTCCAAAACCGACTTGTTGCCCATTTTAATGGCGTAGGAAAAACCGTACAGCGTTTCTATGGCTGCCGCGTATGCCCCGCTGTTATTCGGATCGCCTTTGCCGTCAATGGCGATGAAAGTCATCTCCGGCACGTCAATAACGGCAGGTTTGGTTTTAGGCTGATACAGCTCCTTTTCACTTTTCTTAAAGTCAACCGGCATATTTGTGCCCCCCTCCTTTCTTTACCGCATCATTGCTGCGCTCAATAAACAGGTACATCAAAAGCGACGCCGCCAAAGGAATGATCACCAACAAATACATCAGCCCGTAGTTCAGCAAATGAGCCACAATTCCCCACAGGGTCGAAGCCACTCCCAGGCCCAAATCCATAAACACATAATAAGTGGCCGTAGCGGCGCCGCGCCGTTCCGGCGGTACGCCAGAGACAGTCAGGGCCTGCATGGTCTGCAGCGCGCCGAAACCGGCGCCAAATATAACCGCAGCCAGGATAAACACCGCCAGACTATGAGCCGCATAGATAATAAACATACTCATAATACACACGAGCAAGCCGGGAATAATAACCACCGCGAACCCGCGGCGATCAGCGAGCAAACCCGTCAGGGGACGAAAAGCAGTAATGCTTACCGCATAAACAATAAAAAAAAGGCCGGCGGCGTCACCTACCTGACGCTGCTGAGCATAAAGGGGCAAAAATGAAATAATGGCCGCGTAAGCGAAAATAGCAATAAACATCATTAAAGAAGGCATCAGGGCCCTTCTTTCCACCAGCGTCCGCAAGGTTAGCGGCGGCGGCGCCTTAGGACCGTCCTCCTGATGATGTTTGATCAACAAAGCCAGCAAAAGGGCAAACAGCACGAATCCGGCGCTAACATAAAACATGACTTGCGAGCCGTAACGCTGCATGGCAAAAAGCCCCAAAGCGGGACCAAGTCCCATGGCCACGCCAAGGGACAAACTGTAATAACCAAGGCCCTCCGCCAAACGCGGCCGGGGAATAATGTCCACAGCCATGGTGGTGGCCGCCGTGTTGCAATAGGCCCAGCCCAGACCCTGCACAATACGGGCCGGAAAAAGGACCGCCATGGTAGGGGCCAGGCCAAGCACCAGGGAGCTGGCAAAGAGAACCGCCGCACCGAATAAAAAATACCTTTTGCGATTACCGCTGTCAACCTGACGCCCGGCAAAGGGCCGGAACAACATGGAGGAAATAATGAACGCCGCCAGCGCCAAACCGGTTAAAGAGTCCTGGCCGGTAATTTCTTTCACAAAAATGGGCAAACAGGGGATCATCATATAGAAAACAACATACACCCCAAAGTTCGCCAGGATCAAAAACAAAAAATTCATTGTCCACATAGGTTTGCTTGACACAGGCGAATCGGACAATTCAGTCAGCTCCTTATCAGTAACGGGTGAACAGATTACTATTCAGTGTTTGTTGATCCTCAAAGTGAATACGGCACGCAAGACCGTTAACCGTAAGCGATTTCTCGGAGAGCATGAGCGCACGGTTAACGGTTTTGCGTGCCGCTCGATGCTGAACAGTAACGTTATTTTCCCGCGGCGGTTTCCGCGGCCTGGTTCAAGAGCCGCTGCTTGCCTGCTTGCCGATCAATAAGCCAATACAGCAAAATCGCCGCCGCAAAAGGAATAATGACCGTCAGATACATTATCCCGTAGCTCAGCAAGTGAGCCACAATCGCCCACAGGAACGAAGCCCCTCCCAGGGACAAATCCATAAACATAAAGAAAGTGGCCGTAGCGGCGCCGCGCCTTTCCGGCGGTACGCCGGAAACAGCCAGCGCCTGGGTGGACTGGACCGCGCCGTAGCCAACGCCAAAGATAACCGCGACCAGGATGAAAGCCGCCAGGCTATGGGCCACATAGATAGCAACCATACTGACAATACAGACTAGCAAACCGGGTACAATAACCACGCGGAAGCCGCGTCGGTCAGCCAGCAGGCCCATCAGGGGACGACTACAAGTGATCGTTGCGGCATAAACAAGGAAAAAAAGACTGACGTCGGCTACCTGACGCTCCCGGGCGTACAGAGCCAAAAATAAAGTAACGGCCGCATAGCCGAGGACAGCGGCAAACATCAGCAGCGAAGGCAGCAGGGCTCTTCTTTCGACCAGCATATCCACATTGAAGGCCGGCTTAGCCGCCGGAACCGCTTCATAATGATACTTGATCAACAAGGCCAGCAAAAAGGCTAACAACACAAACCCGGTACTAACATAAAACATCGTTTGGGAACCGTAATGCTGCATCGCAAAAAGTCCCAGCGCCGGGCCAATGCCCATCGACACAGTAAGAGACAAACCGTAATAACCAATGCCTTCCCCCAAACGGGACCGGGGAATAATGTCCACGGCCATAGTGCCGGCCGCCGTGTTACAATAGGCCCAGCCCAAACCTTGCACAATACGGGCCGGCATAAGGACGGCCATGGTTGGGACCAGGCTAATCACCAGGGAACAAACGAAGATGATCGCCACACCGAGTAAAAAATAACTTTTGCGATTACCGCTGTCAACCTGACGCCCAGCAAAAGGACGATACACCACCGCCGCGATAAGGAATACCGTCATCGCCAAGCCGCTTAAAGCATCCTGGCCGGTAATTTCTTTCACAAAAATAGGCAAACAGGGGATCATCATGTAGAAAAAAACATACACCCCAAAGTTCGCCAGGATCAAGAACACAAAACTTCTCGTCCACAAGGGTTTTTTCCGGGCGCGCGAATCGGACAATTCTGTCAACTCCTATCTCGGTTGCTAGTTAACTAACCATTACTTTGGTCTTCCCTTAGCCGGATTAATTCTGTATACTGAGAGCAGACTTAAACTAACGGCGCCAATCCATTCATCTATTTGGTCTGCCAGTTGGCGTAAGTCTGTAACAACATAGCTTGGCCGGTCGCAGATACCCGGACTACTACTATTTCTGAATTAATGCCGTTCCAAAATTTTTGGAACGGGTTAAGGAAAATAGTATTTACTGATTTGCGTTAAGGGAACTTATTAAATGCAAATCAGTATAACAAAACGAGGAGCGGATTACTTTGCGTTTATTTCCCATTATCATGGCGCTTTTTGTGGCCATTTTACTGATTTCAAACACCGTGGCGGTAAAGATAACCCACCTGGGCCTCTTTTTTTTCGACGGAGGCACCATTCTATTCCCCGTTACTTACATCTTCAGCGATCTCCTGACGGAAGTCTACGGTTACAAGCGCAGCAGAATAGTGGTCTGGACCGGTTTTGCAGCCTGTATCCTCATGTCGTTGATCTACTGGCTGGTAGGCATACTGCCTGCCGCCGCCGGTTGGACCGGCCAAAGCGCTTATACGGCTATTTTGGGCCAAATGCCCAGAATAGTAGCCGCCAGCCTGATTGCTTACTGGTGCGGAGAATTCCTCAATGCCTTTGTCCTGGCTAAAATGAAAATAGCCACCGGGGGACGTTATTTGTGGACCAGAACCATTGGCTCCACCCTGGTGGGACAGGGCGTGGACACGGTAATCTTTGTCCTCATCGCCTTTAGCGGGGTCATCCCCAAGCACCTGTTACTGGCCATGATCATCTCCAACTATGTATTCAAGACTGCCTTTGAAGTATTGGCCACCCCGCTGACTTACGCGGCAGTGAACTACGTAAAAAAAGTAGAAGCCTTAGATACTTTCGACCGGGACACCAATTTCAACCCATTTCGGATTTCCTTCAAGGACATCGGTTAATTTAAATCGGTTAACCTAAGATAAATGATATACTATCTCAGCAAAACGCGCAATTTTTAATTTTAACCCGCCATTTTTTGGCAAAAACAAAGTTGCTGTTCCGTTACTATTCGGCCTCGAACCTCGAACCTCGAACAATGCCCTATAGGGGCAGTACCACCTTCGACGCCACGCCGTCTCTTTCATTTTCCAGACTAAGTTGACCCCGGTACATGGTCACAATCCGATGCACGATGGTCAAACCCAGTCCAAACTTGCCGCCCTGACCTTTTTGAAACGGCTGGGCCAAATCCTGAAAAAGCTGCGGGTCAATGGGGGAACCGTCGTTCCAGAAATAAAGGGAACATTCATTTAAAGCCTCGTTCCCGGACAATTTAATTTCCAGCCGGGCGGCGGCGTGACGCAGGTGATTGTCCAGCAAATTTTCAATCATCACCCGCAGGGTATCTTTGTCACCGGCAATAGTCACCGGCTGCAGTTCCAGCTGCAATTGGATCTCCGGACGGTGCAGGTTCATGCGCTGAGCAATGCCGGTAATTAATTGCTCCAGACTGACTGTTTGAGGCGCTGTTTTGTGGGTGGCCAGATAATCCAACCGGTTTAGATAAAGCAGCTGTTTAATCAACTTTTCCAGCCGTTCCCCTTCCTCATCGATCACCTTAATGCTGCCGGCTAAATCCCCCCGGGGGAAAATACTGTCGTTGATGGCTTGGGCATAGCTGCGGATCACCATCACCGGTGTTTTCAGTTCGTGGGATATATTTTGCAGCATGGTCTGCTGCGCTTCATCCTGTTGGATTAGCTGACGCCGCATGGCTTCAATTGAGTGGGCCAACTGGCCGATTTCATCTCCCTGGTTGATCTCCAGCGGGTCATGCCAGTCGCGGCTGGCAATGCGCTTTACATGGTGCTGCATTTGCACCAGCGGCTTGGTCAGGTAACGGGCAATAAACAAAGAAGCAAACCAGCTCATCAGCAAAGCGATGCTGGCGTAAAGGGCCACATTAAACAACAGCCGGCTGATAAAACGGTCTTCATCAGCTTTGCCCAGAAACATCACCAGGTACCGCGTCTGGCCGGCAACCGTCTCCTTGTGAATTACATACCGGATATGGGTCTGACCGTCGCTGCTTTCGTGCAGCTGTCTGGGTACTTGCTGAGCGGCGGCATTTTCTTTGATCTGCCGCAACAAGCCGGCGGAAAAGGCCTTACCCGCCTCTTGCGGCACGGTGGCGCCGTCAGCCAGGATGGTGAACCCCCGGATGTTAAAATCCCGGGTAATAAAATAGCCGGGGGGCGGTTCATTGTTTGGCGGCCGGACCATCAGGGCGTCGGTAAAATAGTTATGGATTAAATGGGGCATAAAAAGCAGCACAATTAAGTACAGGACCAGAGTAAGCGCCGAGATGGCCAGCCATATTTTAACAGTCAGGGATAAATTTTTCATTTGCCTGTCATCCGGTAGCCAAAACCGTAAATTGTTTCGACACGCAGCTCCGGCAATTTTTTCCGCAGCCGGCGCACCAAATCGTCGACGGAGCGGTCTGTGCCCACATAATCCTCTCCCCACACATGGTTAATGATCTGTTCCCTGGATAAGGCCTGTCCCCTATGGCGGGCAAAAAAAGCGGCCAGATCGAATTCTTTGGAAGTAATCTCAATTTGCTCCTCTCCGTTCAGGACAACCCTCTTTTCTTCATCCAGTATATACGGGTTTAAGCTGACCGTAGGCTTTTCTCCCGCCATTCTGTAGACCCGTTCCAGGATGCGGTGGGTGCGGATCACCAATTCCCGCGGCAAAAACGGTTTGGCCAGGTAATCGTCGCTGCCCAGCTCCAAACCGATGATGCGGTCCAAATCGGCGTCCCGGGCGGAAATGAAAATCACAGGCACAGACGGGGTCTCTTCTTTAATAGTGCGCAGCAATTGGTAACCGTCTATATCCGGCAGCATAATGTCCAAAATCCAGAGGTGCGGACGGCTGGCGATGGCCTGGATGGCGCTGACGCCGTCATAAAAGGACTGTACTGCCCAGCCTTCCTTTTCCAGATAGGAAGCAACTATCTGGTTCAGGTTTTGTTCATCTTCCACCAGAAAAATTTTATACAATCGATCATCTCCTCCCCGCGCAATGATCTACCCGCTGACACGTCTCCATATCTTCTCTATATCTATTATAAGGATAAAACCATGCATCGATCCAATATAAAAATATAATGCGGAAGAATTATCAGGTAATTGTGGGAAATTGTAAAACACTAACATTTCTTCCGGTTGCCGAATGCAAGTAAAAATTGGTATACTATAATCATTAAATATTATTAACCAGCTAATTTTATTGAAAGGACGGGCGATATGTCCAGCAAAGTCTATTTTGTCAACTTACGCTCCAGAACCTATCAAGAAAGTAAGATGAATAAACTCAGAGACTTGTTTGACCGCGCCGGTTTTAACGACCTGTTGCAAAAAGACGATCTTACCGCCATTAAGCTGCACTTTGGCGAACATGGCGGCGACGGCTACATCAACCCCGTTTTTGTGCGCCAGGTGGTGGACAAGGTCAAAAGCAGCGGCGCCAAACCATTTCTTACCGACACCAACACCCTGTACTCGGGAACCCGTCATAACGCGGTGGAGCATCTAACCACAGCCCTGGAGCACGGTTTTGGCTATACCGTCACCGGCGCCCCGCTAATTATCGCGGACGGGTTGCGCAGTGAAAATTTTATCTCCTTTGAGATTAACAAAAAGCACTTCCGCACCGTCAAACTGGCCCGGGATATGGTCAGAGCCGACAGCATGATTGTGCTCTCGCACTTTAAAGGGCATGAAATGGTCGGCTTCGGCGGGGCTATTAAAAACCTCGGCATGGGCGGAGCGCCGGCCGCCGGAAAAAAAGACCAGCACGCCGCCGGCATGACCGTCAATCAGGACACATGCAGCGGCTGTGGTCAATGCCGCGATGTCTGTCCGGAAGGCGCCAGCACCGTCACTAACGGCAAAGCGTACATTGCCCGGGCTAAGTGCATCGGCTGCGGCGAATGTTTAACAGTATGCCCCGAAAAAGCCATTGACTTGGACTGGGAAACGGAACTGCCGGCCCTGATTGAAAGGATGACCGAATACGCCTACGGAACGGCCCAGGCCCACCCACAGCGGATCGGCTATATTAATTTCCTGATTAATATCACCCCTGATTGCGACTGCGCTTCTTGGAGCGACGCGCCAATCGTGCCGGATGTCGGTTTTCTGGCTTCCACAGACCCGGTGGCCATCGACCAGGCCAGCTACGACCTGGTCAACAAGCAGATTGGTTTGTCCGCTTCCCTGCTGCCCCATGACTGCGGCGCCGGCGAGGACAAATTTCACTGTTTAAGGCCCTATATTGACGGCGCCTTGCAATTACGCTACGGCGAAGCAATCGGTTTAGGCAGCCGCGACTACGAACTGATCGTTCTGTAAGGGGGTTAAACTTAATGGGTTCGATACAGGAAGCAGACCTGCCGGGCATCGGCAAAAAGTTTATTATTGACGCCCGCAGCGGCGATAGAATCGTAATTATCGTCCACGACGACGGGGTGCGCGAAATACACCATTTTTGTGATTACGATCCCGAAGAAAGCCTCTCCATGGTTACCCTGGATGATTCCGAATCCCGCCGGGTGGGCGCCATTTTGGGCGGCATGGTTTATATGCCCAAAGCTCTGGAATCGGTAGATGTAGCCTTTGACGAAATGGTGATCGAATGGTTCAAAGTGGAGCCGGATGCCAAAGTAATCGGCAAAACCATCGGCGAACTGGAAATCCGCAAGAAAACAAACGCCACCATCATCGCCCTGATCACGAAAGAACATCAAAAAATCGTCAATCCCGGTCCCGAGCAAATTATCATGCCGGGAGCGACTATTGTAGTACTCGGTGAAAGGGGACAAATAAAGGCCAGTAAGACACTGATTAACACGGGAGACAAATAAATGGATTCTTTTGCCCTGTTTGAGCTTGGCCTGGCCGTATGCATTACCGCCGCCGCGGGACTTCTGGCCACCCGCCTGCGGTTTCCCATCGCTCCTTTGTTTATACTGGCCGGGTTTGCCATGGGTGCGCACATTCCGAAATTTTGGATTATCGATTTAAGCTTTCACGACTGCATCCCTTTAATCAATTTTATGGGGCGGCTGGGCGTTCTTTTTCTGATGTTTTATCTGGGCCTGGAGTTTTCGGTGGGCCGGCTATTCAAAGCCGGCCGGGCAATCTTAAAAACCGGGTTAATTTATATGGCCATCAACTTCACTATCGGCATTATATTTCCCATTCTAATGGGCTGGCCCTTCAAAGAAGTATTGGTGGTCGCCGGGATCACAACCATCTCTTCCAGCGCCATCATCACCAAGGTGCTGGTGGAACTGAGACGGGCCGCCCGGCCGGAAACCGAATTGATTTTGGGCCTGATGATGTTTCAGGACGTGTTTGTGGCCATTTACCTGTCCGTAGTGTCCAGCCTGGTTTTAACCGGTTCGGCCTCGCCGCTGGCTATTATTAAGGCCGCCTCGCTGGCCTTGGGATTCATGGTTGGACTGCTGCTGCTGGGCCGCAAAGCAGTGCCGTTATTAAACCGCGTCTTGGATATTGCCTCCAATGAAGTGTTTATGCTGGTTTTATTTGGCGCTTTAATTACTGTGGCGGAGTTCTTTGAAACGCTCCATGTTTCCGAAGCTATCGGCGCTTTACTGGTGGGACTTGTTTTGTCGGAAACCGAACATGTTGACCGCATCGGACAGTTAGTTGTACCCTTCCGGGACTTTTTCAGCGCCCTCTTCTTTTTCAGTTTCGGATTAAGCATCGACCCCCTGGCTTTATCCAGCGCCGTCTGGCCGGTAATGGCAGCCGTGCTGCTGACCCTGATCGGCAACTTTGTCTCCGGCGTCATCTCCGGACGCACCTCGGGTTACTCCCATATGGCTGCGGTTAATATAGGCTTAACCATCACCTCCAGGGGTGAATTTTCCATTATCATGGCCGTTCTGGCCCTCACCGGAGGTCTGCTGCCCATCCTGCAGCCTTTTACCGCCCTGTACGTACTGATCCTGGCCGTACTGGGACCGCTGCTGACGAAAGAATCGAGACGAATCTATGGCGTATTAAGCCCGGTGTTTAGGATGCCGCCTCTGCCTGAGAGAAGGAAAGAAAAACGCCTGCCCGCTACGGAAGCAAAAAGCTGATGGCGGGAGTTCCTTCAGCCATCGGCTGCTATCTGGTAAGCACGAAGATGCCGAACATGATGATGATCATGCCGCTAATTTGCGTGAACGAAATGCTTTCTTGCAGCAGCAAACTCGAGCCAAGGGTAACAACGACGAGATTGGAACTAAGCGCAATGGGATAAGCGATATTCAAGTTCAGCCTCTTGAGCATGAATATATAAAACACCAGCGAGGCCACATAGCAAAGTACGCTGACAATCAGCACGGGGTTGAGCACAATTTTGTGCACAATGCTGCTCACGCTGGTCAAGTCTACCCCATCAGCGCGCTTGACGCCTGCTTTCATCAGAATGTTGCCCGCCGAGTTGCAGGCGACGTTGGCTAAAATCAACAAAATTGTTTTAATCATCACATTCCAAATTTCCTAACTCCATATTCTCTGCTTTTATATTTGACTTTTATTATATCTCTTTAAAATGATCAAATAAATAGAATAATGAATATAGAAAGGGGAAATCTACGTGGAAAAAGTAAAAATCAAAAATTACCCGATGGCCAGCCAAGCACCCGCCGTCCTGGTCGGAGCCACCGTCAACGGCAAACCCAACTATGCCACCGTTGGCGCCTTTGGTTTTGTGTGCCTGGAACCGGTGATTTACGTTTCTTTGAAAAGCACTCATTACACAACCGTCGGGGTTAAGGAAAACGGCTATTTCAGCGTCAATATTCCCTCGGCAAAGATGGTGCAAATAACAGATTATTGCGGTAGCGTAACAGGAGCAAAAACAGATAAGTCCACGCTGTTCACTCCCTTTTACGATGAGCCGGCCAAAGCGCCGCTGATTAGCGAATGCCCTCTTAATTATTTCTGCCGGGTCGTCCAAAGTGTTCCCATACGCGGTTTTGAAGTATTTTTTGGGGAGATCCTTGCCACCTATTTGGCTCAACAATGCCTGACAGACGAAAAACCGGACCCCCTCAAAATCGATCCCCTGATCATGATGGGCTCCGGTTATTATAATTTAGGGCAAGAAGTAGGAAAGATATTTAAAGAAGGGACTCTCTATTCTACCGTTACCGACTTAGCCAAATTGCGCGGCTGATCCACGTCGCAGCCACGGGCCACGGCCATGTGGTAAGCCAGCAGCTGCAGGGGCACCACCGCCAATACCGGAGTCAGGGCCGGGTGGGTTTGCGGAATGTAGATCACTTCGTCGGCCACTTTTTCCACCTCGTCCAGGGTATGCAGCGCCAGAGCAAGCACCGTGGCTTCCCGGGCCTTAACTTCTTTAATGTTGCTGACAGTTTTTTCAAACAAGCTCTCCTGGGTGGTCAGCGCCACCACCGGCACCCCGGCCACAATCAGAGCCAGGGTGCCGTGCTTCAGCTCGCCGGCGGCATAAGCCTCGGCGTGAATGTAGGAGATTTCCTTCAGTTTCAGGGACCCCTCCATAGCCACGGCGTAATCCCCGCCCCGGCCGATAAAGAAGCAACTGGGACAGCCAGCGTGCCGGCGTACGAAGTCCAGGATAGATTTATCGTTTTCCAGCACGGCGCTTACCTTTTCCGGCAGCTTCCTCAGTGCACCCACAATGCGGGCGCTTTCCGCCGCCGGCAAGGCGCCACGCTCCCGGGCCAAGTGCAATGCCAGCAGATACATGCAAATCAGCTGGGTCGAGTAAGCCTTGGTGGAAGCCACCGCAATTTCCGGGCCGGCGTGGGTGTAAATTACATCGTCGGCCTCCCGGGCCACCGAACTGTCCACCACGTTGGTCACCGCCACCACCCGGGCGCCCTTGCGCCGGGCCTCCCGCAACGCCGCCAGGGTATCGGCTGTCTCGCCGCTCTGGCTGATTACAATCACTAAGGTGTGCTCATCCACCAGAGGGTTCCGGTACCGGAACTCCGAAGCGATGTCTACTTCCACCGGCAGCCGGGCCAGGTTTTCGATAATATATTTTCCCACTACCCCGGCGTGGTAAGCGGTGCCGCAGGCGGTAATGAAGATTTTGTTGATCTCCCGCAGCTGTTGGCCGGGGATCTGCAGTTCATTCAGCACTATGCCGCCGTCCGGGGCGATACGCCCGGCCAGGGTTTCCCGCAAGGCCCGGGGCTGCTCGTGAATTTCCTTGAGCATGAAATGGGCGTAGCCCTCTTTTTCCGCCTGAGCGGCTTCCCATTTGACCTGAAAGATTTGTTTATCCACCCGGCTGCCGGTGCGATCCAGCACTGCCACTTGGTCGCGGGTCAGCACGGCAAATTCGCCGTCCTCCAGAATATAAGTCTGCCTGGTATGGGCCAAAAGAGCCGGAATATCCGAGGCCAGGAAGTTTTCCCCCTCCCCCAGCCCCACTACCAGCGGGCTGTCCTGACGGGCGGCCACCAGACAATCCGGCTCATCCAAGGCAAGGGCCACAGCGGCGTAAGAACCGTCTATTTTTTTGGCCACTTGCAACATAGCCGCCGTCAGATCGCCCTTGTAGAACTCCTCCAACAGGTGGGGCAGCACCTCGGTATCAGTCTCCGAGCGGAATTCATGGCCTTTGGCAACCAGCCACTCCCGCAAAGCAAGATAATTTTCAATGATCCCATTGTGCACCACCGCAAAGCGGCCGGAACAATCCAGGTGCGGGTGAGCGTTCCTGTCGCTGGGGCGTCCGTGGGTGGCCCAGCGGGTGTGGCCGATGCCCACCGTCCCCGTGGGCAGCGCAGGATCCAGTTTTTCTCGCAAATTAACCAACTTGCCGGCTTTCTTATCCACCCTGACGCCACTGTTTTCAATAACGGCGATGCCGGCGGAATCATAACCGCGGTATTCCAAGCGCCGTAATCCCTCAAGCAATATGGGCGCAGCCTGCCGGCCGCCCAAATAACCGACTATTCCACACATCTTAGCGAAACCTCCCATATGCGCAACTATTAAGTAAAGTATTTAAGCGTGAAAAGGCAATAAAAATACCGTCACCAAAGCATACCCTTATTTGACGGCTGCAAGGTATCTTATATGCCGATGATCCAACCACCCGGCGCCTTTTGTCCCCGCGGTTACCCGCCGGTTTTGTGGCGCTTTTTTCGGTCGTGGCTAAGACCGGGGAGCATCCGCCGAAAACTTCGATAAAACTCCCTTCCTCGTCAACCCGGCCAATACCGGGTTCTGGCGCTTGAAAAATTCAGTTTTTTCATAGCTTCCTTTGCTATATCCTCCGCACCAGCTCCGTCAGTTCGTCTACCACCTGCCGCAGTTGCTTTTCGTCCCGGCACTCGGCCATTACCCGCACTAATGATTCGGTGCCCGAGGGACGCACCAGCACGCGACCCTGGCCGTTCAGACGTTTTTCAGTTTCCTTGATCGCCCGCGCCAACTCCGGGCTGGCCATCACCCTGTGCTTGTTGACCACCGGCACGTTCTCCAGTAATTGCGGCAGCCGTTCCATCTGCGCCGCCAGGTCCGCCAGGCTGCGCCCGGTGGACTGCACCACCGCCAGCAGCTGCAAAGCGGAAAGAATGCCGTCGCCGGTGGGACTGTGGTCCAGGTACAGCAGATGACCGGACTGTTCCCCGCCGAAGGCGGCGCCGGTGCGCAGCAGTTCCGCCAATACATAGCGGTCGCCCACCGCTGTTTGCGCTACTTCAATACCGGCTTCCCGCATGGCCATATGCAAGCCCATGTTGCTCATCACCGTGACTACCACCGTATTGTGAGGCAGCCGGCCTTGCTCTTTCAGGTGCTTGGCGCACATCACCATGATCTGGTCCCCGTCCACCAACGCGCCCCGGTGATCCACCGCCAATAGGCGGTCGGCGTCCCCGTCGTGAGCCAGGCCCAGATCGGCGCCGCTATCGATTACCGCTTGCCGCAGCTGGTCCGGATGAGTGGAGCCGCAGTCGCGGTTGATATTCACCCCGTCCGGAGTATTGAACAGCGGCGTCACCTCGGCGCCCAGTTCCGCCAATATCCGGGGCGCCACCCGGTAAGCCGCGCCATTGGCACAGTCTACCGCCACTTTCAGGCCCCGCAAATCCAGATCGGTAGTTTGCCGCATGGTTTGCTTCAATAAGTCAATGTAACGATTATCGGCGTCCGGCAGCTGATTAATGCGCCCTACGCCGGCCCCCACCGGAGTAGGTACCTCATTGGTGGGATCGGCCAGCATTTCCTCAATCAGCCGTTCCTTATCGTCGGACAGCTTGAAACCGCTGGGACCGAAGAATTTAATGCCGTTGTCATCCACCGGGTTATGGGAGGCTGAGATCACCACGCCCCCGTCGGCGCCCAAATTTCTGGTCAGCAACGCCACCGCCGGAGTCGGAATCACATCCACATTCAGCACATCCACTCCGGCAGAACAGATCCCGGCGGACAAAGCCGCCTGCAGCATATCCCCGGAGATCCGGGTGTCCCTGCCCACCACCATCCGGCCGCCGCTGCCGGCCATCACGTACGCCCCGGCCCGGCCCAGTTTAAAAGCCAGTTCCGGCGTCAGCTCGCGATTGGCCACCCCACGTACCCCGTCAGTGCCGAATAATCGTGCCATTAGCTACATTCCCTTCCGCCCGACAATCAATACACCTAAATTATATGCGCTGCAGGGCGGAGATGTCAATTTAAGATCCGCTTGAGATTTGTCCCGTCAGAGTTTATACTGTTACTGTTCACGCATAACTTTATTCTTCTCAGCGGAGGTGGATTGCGATGCCGGAGTGGGTAAGACTGACTTTTGCTGGTACTTTTTTGACCATCGCCGCTCTAATCTACTATTTTAAAGTATTGCACTAACAGAATCTGGCGCAAACTGGCGGCGCGGTTTCAGTTGCCGCTGTTATCACTGTTAGTATTGTTATCGCCGTTAGTACTGTTGTCCGGTGCGGGCGCTGGCGCCGGCGCCGGCTCGGCGCCTGTTTCAACGGCGCCTGGTTCGGCAGTTACCGCTTCGCCTGTTTCGTTCCCATCCGGAGGCGGTTGAGATGTTTGTTGCACTTCCACCCGGTTAACGTTAACGGTAACCGTGACCCGCTCCGGCTGCAGCAAACTCACCCCATCGGGCAGCACCAGAGCCACATCCTTTTCCATGTCCGCATCAATGCCTGAAATATCCAGCGGCTTCGTATTAATCACCGTAAGACCATGCAGCGCATTATCCCGGGCGGTAACCTGCACTGTCTGCGGCCGCACCGTGGTTCCGGCCAGCGCATAGCCGGACGCCGGCTCCCCGGTCAGCTGCAAACGCACCGGCAGGCTTTGTACCGGCAACGCAGTAACCGGCACAGTCACCCGCACCCGGGCCGGGCTAACCGTAACCCCGGTCAGACCGCTCTCTAAAGGCGCTTCACTGGTCACTGCCGCCTTGGCACCGGACACATTAACGGTAACGGACAATTGGCTGATTTTGGCCAAAGCGGCGGAGGGACCGCTTACCGTCGCGTTAGCAGGATCAACAACCGGCGCCCCGGCCTGCAAACCGTCGGCCACCGAGCCCTTGAGCACCGCCACTACCGGTACCTTCTTTTCTGCTACTTGATCCGCGGTAATCACTACAGTAGCGGGAGAAATCTGCAGCACTTCCACTTCGTGGGGCGCGTTTAACTGTACTTTAACCTCCTGCCGGCCGGACTTAACGCCGGACAAATTCACCAGCGCGGAAAAATCATCCCGCCGCAGAGCATTAATCACCAGACTGGCGCCCCGCACCCGCACGTTAACCGCACCGGGCAGACCTGCGACCACATAACCCTGGGGCAGATCCCGAGCCGTCAGCGGCACGGAAAAACTCTGGTCGCTAACCGGATTTTGCTCATTAGTCACATAAACCCACAACAACAGAGCCAGCAATAGCGAGAGGATGCGATAAGAGTTGTCGCGCCATTGGAAAGTCAAAATTTCACCTCCGCGGCCAAATAGAAGAGAAGGCGTTGCGCCGGCTCAAGTTGGACCGCAGGAACTGATCCAGCAATTCCTGTAAACCGGTCTCATTCAGACGGCGGTATAAAATCCCCTCCCGGGACATGGATACGGCGCCGGTTTCTTCAGATACCACCACGGCCAAAGCGTCCGACTGTTCGGTAATGCCGACGGCCGCCCGGTGCCTGGTGCCCAACTCCCGGCTCAACTGCCGGCTTTCGGAAAGGGGCAGTACACAGGCCGCGGCCTGAATCCGGTTGCTCCTAATCATCACCGCGCCGTCATGCAGCGGCGAACGGGGGATAAAAAGGTTAATCAGCAGTTCCGCCGTTATCCGGGCGTCCATTTTAACGCCGGTATCAATATACTCCTGCAATCCGGTGGAACGCTCCAAAATAATCAACGCCCCGGTGCGGGATTGCGACATATTCTGCACCGCCCGGACCACTTCGCTGATCAAAGCGCTGCGATCCCCTTCGGCCATTTGGTTCAGCGGACGGCTGAAAAAATCTCCGCCACCCAGTTTTTCCAGGGCGCGGCGCAATTCGGGCTGAAACACAATGGGCAAAGCCACCACCAACGCCGTCATGGTCTGCCGCAGCAGCCAGTGCACGGTAT
>WQUS01000193.1 GCA_009781965.1 Bacillota bacterium
TTGGCTGATTTTCAGGTGACCATCCCCGAATTCGGTACCGTGACGGCGAACCACCGTCCTTACGTGGTGATTACCAGTAACCGGATGCGCGAACTCAGCGACGCTTTAAAGAGAAGGTGTCTGTACCTTTATCTGGATTACCCGGACGAAGAGCTGGAACGGGCGATTATTAACCTGCGCCTGCCCGGCGTCACCCAGCGTTTGACCGCTGATATCGTGCATTTTGTTCAGCAGCTGCGCCGGCTGAAGCTGAAAAAAGCGCCCAGCATTGCCGAGTCTCTGGACTGGGCCAGGACTTTGCTTTTACTGGAGCGCGACAGTATTGATCCGGAGCTGGTGCGGGAGACCCTCAATGTGCTGCTCAAGTATGAGGATGACATTCAAGCGGCGGCTAAGGAAATCCCGTCTCTGGCCGTTGGCGCCGGCGTGGCTGCCGGGCCTGCCGGCGGTGTCCGCGATCAGTGGGCCGGCGGAAGGCCAGCTTCTGCCTGGTCTGCCGATCCTACCGGGTCTCCCGCTTCTGCCGAGCCTGCCGATTCTTCCGCTTTTCCTGCTTCTTCCGGCCCGGATTTGTCCCGGTTTGATTTTTAATCTGTTTTTAATCTGCCTGCACCTTTATTATAAGCTCTGAGCGGCTCTGAAGCCCAGGTTGAAAGTGAGGATCTCCAGTTTCACCGACATGTCCACATTGCGGGTTTCAATATGTTCCGGCACGCTTAAAGGCACCGGCGCAAAATTCAGGATCGCCAGCACTCCGTTATCGATCATAATGTCCGCTACTTCCTGGGCGCTTCTGACCGGTACGGCAATAATGCCGATGCGGATGTTTTCGTTTTGGGCCACTGAGGGAAAGCTGGCCATGGACAGTATTTCCAAACGGCCGATTTTTTGGCCGACCTTGGCCGGGTCATTGTCAAAAACAGCGGAGATATAAAAACCCCGGACATTAAAACCGTGGTAGGTGGTTAGGGCAAAACCGAGATTCCCCGCTCCCACAATAGCCAGCGACCAGTTTTGATCCAAACCTAAAATCTTCAGGGTATACTTCATCAAGTCTTTGACGTTGTAACCGACGCCCCTGGTGCCAAATTCGCCGAAATAAGCCAGATCCTTACGCACCTGAGCCGGGCTTACCCCCACTCCCTCCGCGATTTCGCCGGAAGAAACAGTGATCACGCCGTTTCTGTCCAACCGTTCCAGAAATCTTGAATAGATCGAAAGCCTGGTCACCGTAGCCTCCGGAACCTTTAAAGTTTTCAAAAAGTCCGCCTCCTACTCCCCGTTCTCTGGCAAATAACCTAGTTTGTTCCGGACAGTGCAATGAAAGTTAATAAAATATAGTTACAAAATTCACATGCCCATATTATATATCATCTAATCTCAATATTGTCAAATGACTTTTCCCGATTGGCTGTTTTTTTAGTTAAACGGTTAACAACTTTGCTTACCCGGGCTTGGCGCAGCAACAAACCCAGCCCGGTAACCAAATAAATTGGGTTCAGATCGGACTCGCGCATGGCTTGGCGTAACAACAAGCACCGCACAGTAACCTTTTTCCGGCCGGCGTGCGGTTATGGTTTGAGCTTTTTAAAAGCCGACCGGGCGGCTTCGATAGTGCGGTCAATTTGTTGTTCGGTATGGGCCAAGGACACAAAAGCGGCTTCAAACTGAGCCGGGGCCAGGTAAATCCCTTCCGCCAGCATGGCGCGGAAAAAGGCGGCGAACATATCGGTATCGGATTTGGTAGCCGTTTCGTAATCTGTGACCGGCTCCGGGGTGAAAAAGGTGCAGAGCATCGAGCCCACCCGGTTGAAGGTCAGCGTCAGTCCCGCTGCCGCGGCGGCGGCCCGTAAACCTGAGTCCAGCTTGGCTGATTGAGTTTCCAGTTTTTCATAAACCCCCGGTTTTTGCAGCTCCCGCAGGGTGGCGATGCCGGCCGAAACGGCCAAAGGATTGCCGGACAGGGTGCCGGCCTGGTAAACGGGACCGGCCGGCGCCACCAGGGACATAATTTCGGCTTTGCCGCCGTATGCCCCGACCGGCAAACCGCCGCCGATAACCTTGCCCAGGCAGGTTAAATCAGGTTCGATGTTGTAGCGGACTTGAGCGCCGCCGTAAGCCACCCGGAAGCCGGTCATTACCTCGTCAAAGATCAGCAGCGCACCGTAGCGGGCGGTTAATGCCCGCAGGCCGGCCAGAAAACCGGACGCTGGGGGTACCAGGCCCATGTTGCCGGCTGCCGGTTCCAGGATCACCGCCGCTATTTCCTCGCCGGCGGCGGCAAATATTTCTTCCAGTTGCTCCAGGTTATTGAAAGTGGCCACAATCGTGTTCTCCGCCGTTCCCGGCGGGATGCCCGGGCTGGTGGGCACGCCCAGGGTCAGGGCGCCGGAGCCGGCTTTGATGAGCAGGAAATCGGCGTGACCGTGATAACAGCCGGCAAACTTAATTATTTTATGCCGTCCGGTGTAGCCGCGGGCCAGTCTGATGGCGCTCATGGTGGCTTCGGTGCCCGAATTGACCAGGCGCACCATGTCCATTGCCGGCAGCGCGTCCACAATTAAACGGGCCAACTCTGTTTCACGCTCCGTAGGGGCGCCGAAACTGACGCCGGTCTCTAAACATTCCTGTAGGGCTGCGGTGACCGCCGGATGGCGGTGCCCCAGGATTAACGGCCCCCAGGAGCCGACATAGTCGATGTAGGAGTTGCCGTCGGCGTCGTAGATCAGGGCGCCGTCGCCTTTGGCAATAAATACCGGGGTGGCGCCGACCGCTTTAAATGCCCGGACCGGGCTGTTCACGCCCCCCGGAATCAGGGCACAGGCCTCGGCATACAGCTTGGCTGATTTTTGGTACCCTTGCTGTTGAGCCATGATGTTCACCGACCTTCCTCAATAAAATACTTCATGCTGCTTTTCTTCAGTTCTTTGGTGCTGAACAGCAGTTTGTAGCTGGCAACGCCTGTTGCGGCTGCCAGCCGGGCGGCTGTTTCTTCGCAGTCCGCGTTGGTTTGACCGTGCAGAACAGTAAAGATGGTATGGGGCCAGTCCGGCCGGCGCGGCCGCTGGTAACAATGGGATACTTGGGGATAGCCGGCCATCAGGCGGCCCACTTGGGGCGCTTGTTCCTCGGGAACATCCCATACCGCCATGGCGTTGGCGGTAAAACCAAGGTCCTGGTGCTTTAAGGCGGCGCCAAAACGGCGGATCAAGCCCCGTTCAATCATGTCTTTAACGGTGTTCATCAGTTCTGCTTCGGACAGCCCCACCCGTTCGGCGATGGCCAGGTAGGGCCTTTCCGTTAACGGCAGGCCCTCCTGCAGTTCCCGGACGATTTTAATTTCCAGGTCGCTTAACATGAATAACTCCTATCTCGAGGTTCGAAGTTCGAGGTTCGAGACTATTTAGCGTTCGTTGATCCTCAAGCCCAGGCACGCAATATTATTAACCGTAAGCGATTTCTCGAAGAGCATGAGCGCACGGTTAATAATATTGCGTGCCGACTCGATGCCGAACAGTAACTTAGAGCTCGAAGTTCACCCGTACTTTGAACAGATTTACCGCCGGCAGTTCAATCATTTGTTGGATACCGGTGCGGCGGCGGATTTCGGCCACTGTTTCGTTCAGCTGCTCTTCCGATGGCGCCAGCAGGGTGAACCACATGTTGTAGTCATGGTTGCGCAGGTAGTTGTGGGTCACGCCTGGGTAGCTGTTGACGATGGCGGCGACCCGCTCGATATCCCCGGGAGGTACCCGCAAGGCGCACAGGGTGCCGGTATAGCCGAGGGCCCGGGAGTTGAACAGTCCGCCTAAGCGGCGGATGACCCCCCGTTCCTGCAAGCTTTGGAGCCGTTCCAGCACTTCCCCTTCGGACAGGCCCAGCGCAGCGGCGATTTGCAGGTATGGCCTGGCCACCAGCGGGAAATCGGACTGAATGATTTGCAGTATTTTTCTGTCGACCAGATCCAGACTCATTGCCCCATAACCTTGCTTTCCCGGTAAAGACACCAAGGCTCCTCCGCCATGTAGTCGCCATGGTAGAAGTAAGCTCTGGCCCGGCAGCCGCCGCAAATTTTCTTATATTCGCATTGGCCGCAGCCGCCGCTATAGTCCATCGTGCGCAGTTTGTTTAACACTTCGTTTTCCCGCCAGATTTGCCCGAAGGGGATCTGGCGCACGCTGCCCAGGGGGATATCCAGGTAAGCGCAAGGCTGCACCTGCCCTTGGGGGTTGATGATGCAGTAGGCGGTTCCCGCCAGACAGCCGCGAGTAAAGCGCAGATCCACGCCCAGTTGGCGGGCTATGCGCATGAACTGGGGGGCGCAGGTGGGTTTAAGTTCGATATCCACCTGGCTTTGTTTTTTAATGATCCGCTCCAGCAGCTCTTCGTATTCTCTGGCCCGTAAGGTTTCTGCTTCTATATTTACCGCCCGGCCGGCGGGGACCATAAAAAAGATGTGGTGGCCCCGGGCCCCCAGCTCGGTGGCCAGGTCGGTCAGCCGTTCGATTTCCTCGCTGTTCCAGTCCAGCACAGTGGTGTGCACTTGGAATGGCAGTCCCGCCTCCCGGCAGGCCTCCATACCGGCCAGGGCGCTTTCCCAGGCTCCGGACGCACAGCGAAAATCGTCATGGCGCCGGGGATCGGTGCTGTCCAGGCTGATGCCCACCGCCATGGCCCCTGCTGCTTTTAATTTATTGGCTGTTTCCCGGGTGATCATAGTGCCGTTTGAGCCCAGCACCGGCCGGAGGCCTTGGGCGGCGGCGCGCTCAATGAGCTGATAAATGTCGTTTCTCATTAACGGTTCGCCGCCGCTGAAAATCATA
>WQUS01000194.1 GCA_009781965.1 Bacillota bacterium
GCTTTAAAGCGGCGCTGATGAGATCAATAATCGTCCGGTTGCCGATGCGCAAAAAAGCTTTTTCCACTCCCATGCGGGTGCTTTTGCCGCCCGCCACTATAATACCGGACACTTCTTTATTGAAGCCCAAGTTTGCCACACTCCAGTCCGCAATTTCATGATGCACAAACAATGTGTCAGGGCCGGAATTGTTACCTATTATATATTTTTCAACGGTATGTTCCCTTTTACCTTTAAACTTGATCATCATCTTTAACGCATAAGGTCAGGCTTGGAGAGCCTGACCCATTGTTGCGGCCCACGGCCGGTTGGTTTAGATGCCTCAGCCGCCGCCCCGGGATCCAAAACCGGAAGCCGGAGTATCGCATCCGCCGCCTGATGTTTTGATCTGACAGCCGGTAAAGAGCTGTTCTACTTTTGGGCTGCCGCAGGAGGGACAAGTCAAGTTTTCCTTTTCGCTGATGCTGAGCATGAGCGTGAACTTATTCCCGCATGCGTTGCAACGAAATTCGTAAGTGGGCATTTTTTCACCTCGCTTTTTTGTTCCTGTGCAGTTTAAATAATAATGGCGCCGTTGAAACAAGCAAATATACATTCCTCGCACTCGTCGCACCTGGCGCTGTCTATGCGGGCCTGTTTGGCCAGCACGGTGATGGCGGCCTGCGGACAGATCTGGACACAGGCGCCGCAGCCTAAGCATAGAGCCTCCAGTACCCTGGCAGCCAATAATAACGCATCCTTTTCCATTTATGATGAACAACTTATGGTGAACAATTTATTTAAACATTATATAAGTATATATTAATATATGAATACGGTCAAAGCAAGGTTAACTTAATTCCGATCTTTTAAATAATTGAATAAAATTTAAAATAAACTGCAATTCTTTCTCGGTAACGTTGCAGACCAGGCTGAGCACCGACTGTACATTCGGGTGCATCAGCATCTCACGCAGTTCCGGATTCATCAAACTCAGCATCTGGTCCACCGCGCCTGGCTCCATAATAAAATAGCAGGGCGATACGCCTGTAACTTCGGAGAGCTTTTCCAAAGTTTTTAGAGACGGTTGCACTTTACCATGTTCTATTTGCCCGATTAATCCGGCGGTTACGCCGGCCATGTTGGCCAGTTGGGCCTGAGTCAAGCCGTATTCTTCCCGGAGAGCCTTTAGTTTGTGCCCCAGGGACCCCTCGCTGCCAATAATTGAGGAAACGGAAACCTCTAATCCGCCGGCAATCCTTTTGAGGGTGTTGAGGGCCGGATAGACATTACCCCGTTCTATTTCACTTAAATAAGTAAGAGATATTTCAGCCCGTTGGGCCAAGTCCTGGAGGGATTGTTCTTTTTTCGTCCGCATCAGGCGTATTTTATCACCCATGGATAGCCCGCTGTCGCTGATATCCTCTTGAATTAACTGCGTTTTGGGTACATTTAAAGCCAGGGCTATTTTTTCAATGGTTTTCAGTGAAGGCTTTTTGGAACCCCGCTCAATTTCGCTCAAATAAGATAAAGAAAGGCTGGCCCGTTCGGCCAAATCGTGCAGCGTATAACCGCGTTCTTCACGCAGCGAGCGAATCTGTTCTCCCCGCACAATCATGCTTGCCACTCCCGTCACCATACTTATTACCATTAATCCTACTATACTATTATTTGATAGTCAATTCCATAAGCTTTTCCGCAATGGTCTGGAACACCGGAGCCGCCGTTTCGCCGCCGCTGCGTCCTTGTTCGGTCAACACCACAATCACATAACGGGGCTTAGCCGCCGGTACGTAACCGGTAAACCAAGCATTAACCGTCTTTCCTCCTCCGGTTACTACTTCCGCCGAGCCGGTTTTACCAGCGCTGCCCCAAACCGGCACGGCGGCCTTTTGCCCCGTTCCTTCGGTGACAGTCAGACACATCAGTTCACGCAGCCGGGCCGCCGTTTCAGACTGCAGCGCCCGGCGCGGCGCCGGGCCGGTAATCTTTTCTTGCATCTTATTTTGCTCGTTTGATAAGCCTGTCACCAGGCGGGGCGTATAGTATATGCCATCGCTGGCGATGGTATTGATCATTGCCGCCAGCTGCACCGGAGTTACCAGCACGGGACCCTGCCCGATGCTGCTGTTAGCCAGGTTGAAGGCCTGGCCGATCTGCGTCAGATCCTGACCGGCCGCCGGCTTTACCGGGTAGCCGATAATGGTTTGGTCTGCCAAACCAAGTTTTTTAGCGTAAGCAATGATTTTATCCGCCCCCAGCATTTCGCCCACCTGGACAAAGGAAGGATTGCATGACCGGATGAAGGCGTCCCGGAAAGTAATATCCCCATGACCCTGTTCATTCCAACAATGGATTGGCTCGGCCTTAATACCGTCACAATGGAATTTGGTCTTCACATCAACTGTCCCGGTTTCCAAAGCGGCGGCAGCGAGAACCACTTTAAAAATCGAACCGGGCTGATAAAGGGCAATATCACGGTCTAAAAAAACATTGCCGGCGGTTGTTGCCGCAACAGCGCCCTCCATGTGGCTGGGATCCGGGTTAAATCCGGGCCGGCTGGCCATAGCCAGGATATCTCCCGTACCAACCTGCATTACCACTACGGCGCCTGTATCCACCCAAGTATCCATAACCTCTTCCACTACCTGTTGAACAGGCTGATCAATGGTTGTAACAACATTGCGGCGGGCCGGATCGCTGCCGGCTGTCTCCACGGTGAGACCCTGACCGTAGATCAGCCTGCCCCGGGCGTCCCGATCCAGATAGGCCACCTCTTTAGACTGCTGGCCCTTAAGCTGGGCTTCATAAAAATACTCCAAACCGCTTTTCCCCACCCAATCTCCTAAATCGTAAATTTTACCGCTGGCCCCCTGCAACTGTTCCAGCTGTCGGGCGCTGTCTATTTTACCCAGGTTGCCGGTAAGGTGGGCCGCTAAAGGGGCTGCTCCGTAACGGTGTAAAATGGGAAGCAAAAATACGCCCGGCAGGTTGGCTTGCTGCAGTGCTGCCAACTGGGCAGTTTTTAGAGGCGCGGTGAGCCGGTAAGCTCCGTCCATTGCTTTTTTGGTCAATGCATCGGGGCTAAGTCCCAGCATCCGGGCCAGCACGGTGGAATCATGCTTCACGTCATCCATCAGCTGAGGAAACACAACCACTCCGTTGGCGGTATAAGGAGCGGTGAGAGGTATGCCGTGGCGATCATTTATTTGCCCGCGGACGTACTCTTCCAGCGGCGCTTCCTCCACATCCATTTGCCGGGCCCGGGCGGCCAGAGCAGCGCCCCGGCTGACTTGGATACCGTATAAATGCCAGACAACGGCAAAAAAAGCCAGCAGTAAAAGCCAGCGCGACCATTTCAAACGCCGTTCCATTAAAACGGGCAAAGTAAAGCCTCCTTTTTTTGCCGAAATGTTATTAATAGGTTTGCCATTCGGCAGGGAGGTTAAACTTGCCTGATCAGTCTGATTATGATTCGGCGCGGCGCAGCAACGAGTAGGCCGGCAAAGGCTCGGGCCAGGGGAGGTAGACTAGCTGACGCGGGTGTGGAGCCGTTTCCAGGGCTTGCCCCTTTTCATCCAGGATCGTTTGCACCGGAAGCCGGTATTGCTTCAGACCGGGAGCGATTATTTCCAGCGTCTGGCCAACGGCAAACCGGTTACGTTGCTCTACCCGGAGCAACTTACGGTCGCGCTCGTAACCCAACACTGCGCCTACAAAGGTGTAATCATGACGGTAGATAGCCTCCAGGGTGGGAGTTGCGGCGGCAAGATCGCCGCTGATAAAAGCGGTGGTATAGTCCCGGTTGCTTACCTTGCCAATTTCCTCAAGCCACTCCGGCCGCACCTTGTAGCCGGCCGGATCGGCCAGATAGCTATCCAGCGCCAGGCGGTAGACGCCGGTAATAGTGGCTGCGTAATGAATACTCTTCACCCGCCCTTCAATTTTAAAGGCGGTCACTCCCGCTTCAACCAAATCGGGCAGATATTCAAGCAGGCATAAATCCCGGGAACTCATTATGTAGGCGCCTTGCCCGTCTTCGTACACAGGAAAAAACTCACCGGGCCGTTTCTCTTCCACCAGATGATATTTCCACCGGCAGGCCTGGGCGCAGTCACCCCGGTTGGCGTCCCGCCCGGTCATATAATTGCTTAGCAGGCAACGCCCCGAATAGGCCATGCACATGGCGCCGTGCACGAATACTTCCAGTTCCATGCCGGAGCGTTTGCTGATGGCAGCTATTTCCTCCAGGCTTAATTCCCGGGCCGCGACAATCCGTGACGCACCCAACTGGCCCCAGGTTTGAGCACTGCGCCAATTGGTGGTATTGGCCTGGGTGCTAATATGCACGATCAGTCCGGGAGCGGTTTCCCGGACCAACGCCAGTACCCCGGGATCGGATACAATGACGGCGTCCACCCCCAGCCGGCTGAGAAACTCAAGATAACCGGGCAGTACTTCCAGATCCCGGTTGCGGGCGAAGATATTCACGGTTACATAAACCTTGACTCCGTTGCGGTGGGCAAAGTCAACGGCCTGAGACATAGCTTCCCGATCAAAAGAGGCGGCCGCCGTTCTTAATCCGAAACTGGCGCCGCCCAGGTAAACAGCATCCGCCCCGTAGGCAACGGCATACTCAAGTTTTTCCGGGCTGCCCGCCGGCGCGACAATTTCCGGTTTGCTCAAAAAACCACCTCAAGTTTGTTGTTCAATACAAGCTAAGAGTGACCCTGCTGGTATTTACGGATGTTGTTGTTGTGCTCCTGCAGCGTGCGGGAAAAAGCGTGGGTGCCGTCCGGCTTGGCCACATAATAATAGAAATCGTTTGCCTCCGG
>WQUS01000195.1 GCA_009781965.1 Bacillota bacterium
TCGAACCTCGAACCTCGAACTTCGAACCTCGAGTTAACCGTGCGCTCATACTCTTCGAGAAATCGCTTACGGTTAATAACTTTACGGGCTTGGGCTACGGATACTAACAAACACAGGATCTGACCAGTAACAATTTAAACCTCCCGGTGTGGTTTTGCTTGCAGAAATGCTGTGGCGCCATATTTTTTGGCCATTTGACGCCATCCAAAATGGGCGCCCAGTTGATAGAGAAAACGCGGTATTTTGGGCCGGACCAATACATTTTGCTGCCTTGTCTTGCCGTCCTGGATTGCCGCGCACAATTCCCGTAAAGCCGAGTAAACATTGAAAGCCGGGCCGCCGGTGGCCATTTTTTTGCTTTGCGCAGCAATAAATCCGCCGCCGCCAACACCGACGCCGTATCCCCAGCCCATTCCCGCGCAGTGCGCAAAGTTTTCCAGGATCTCCAGGGCGAGCCGGTTATGTTCCGCCTCAAAAAAACCGCAATTGCAGACCCCATAAAGCCTGGGCAGCTGTCCGGCCATCTTGGGGGCCGCCTCTTCCAGCAAGTTTAAAACTCGAATTAACGGCGCCGGGAGCGAGTCGACGTAAAGCGGGAAAACAATCAGCAATACCCGGGCGTTTAAAATTTCTGTCAGCGCCGCCGCATTGTTTTCATTCCTGAGCAAAGATACCGCCTGATAAACCGAGCTTTTTGCCTGCAGCAATGCTTCTATTTTATCGATCAACATACCGGATACGCTGTCTTTTGCCTTGGGGCTTCCGTTAATGAATACAATATCGCTCATGGCCGCCATACCTCCCGGCGTAAGATATCTTCCAGCGCTTGCATGGTTGCCTCAACCTCGCCGCTGCTTTGCATGGTGAAGGCAAAGTATTGCGGGGGCCGCATATTCAAGGCGTTTCGTTCGGCCAGCGTCAGAAATGTCTGTTGCTCTTTGGGGGTGCGGGCGTCATAGCCGATGCTGATCAGGTACGGAAAACGGTCATAGCGCCTGCGGTGGCGCATGGTGCCTTTGACCAGCTCAAAGAACGGTGAGATATTGGGAATGGAACGGTCCAGAAATGCTTTCACGTCACCGCTGTAACCGCCATAGGTGATTTTGGAAAGCAGGATCACCGCGTCCGCTTGGATTTCCTGCCGGGATACTGTGTTGGCGCAGTCGTCTGTCATCACACAAAGTCCCGGTGTTTTCAACCAGCAATGAAAGCAACCGCGGCAGGGTTTGATTTCCTGGCAGTTTAAAATGATTGTTTGGGTTTGGCCGCCTGCTTTTTGCACCGTTGTTTGCGTTTGCGCGCATAAATCCAGGCCGTCATACCGCACGCTTTCTCTGTCGCACAATAGCAGCGTTTTCATGTCGACATCTCCTCCATTTGGGCGATACAGCGCTCCGCCCATTCCAGAGTCGTTTTTATCTGAGCGATGCCAAAATCCAAGGTCATTAGCCAATACTTACTTTTATCCGGTCCGTTTTGAAACAGCGTGGCATAGGCGTCAATATTTTTCCTGATGTCGGAATAATTTGCTTCAAGGGCTATTTTACAATGGGCTCGACATTCCTTTAAAAGCGCCAGCGTGGCTGCGGGAGAATCGGCGCCGAAAAACACGCGCATCAGCAAAGGCAGATGTAAATTTTCAGCCGGCGGCTTGGTATCCGCCAGCCATTTGTCGAGCTCATTTCTGCCCGCACCTGTAATGGAATAGATTCGTTTATTGGGGCGCCCCTCTTGCACGACATTGCGGGAGGTTACCCAGCCTTTTTCTTCCATGCGGTTGAGTTCGCGGTAAATCTGGCTGCTTTGCGCGTGCCAGAAATTGTTCAGCGAATCGGCGAACATTTTGGTTAGATCGTAGCCGGAGCTGTCTTGATAAGTTAAAAGCCCCAAGAGGCCATAAGGCAAAGACAAAAATACCACCTCGTTATATATGATACCAGTATTATATATAACAGGACGGTATTTGTAAAGCAGATAAATTAAATGCTCCCGCTAAATCACTCGCGGTAATTGTTTGGTAAATGTAGTCAAATGCGATGACTGTAAAAACTATGTTTGGCTGATTTTGTTTGTTACGATATTGTGGCTGGCATATTTACTGTTTGGCGGTTATAATATGTTGTCTGCTTTTGCCGCATTAGCGGCATGCAAAGAATTGCCGGCAAGGAGGCAAAATGAGATGTTATATTTACAGAACGTTCACATTATATCAATTGTGGCCGCAATTGTTGCTGTTATTTTGGCTTTAACTGTTTCCGCAGCCAGAAGGAAAAGCGTATTGATTTATCCTGTGCTTATAATTGGAGCAATTTTAGCATTTACACTTTTTAATCTAATTTATTATCAAAATCCGGAAGAACTTATAATACTCTTTTTTCTATTTCCGGTAATCGCGTTCTGCCTGCTGTTTTTGCTGGCATACTATTTAAAAGCATTGTATTGCTATTTAAAACCGCAAGATGTAAAGAAAAAAATAATGGTTTGGACTGGTGTTATTTCCTTATTGGCAGTGCTGGTTTTTCTATGCGCTTTGCCATTCATAAATTCTACAGCCTATAAAAACGAAATGAATACAGAAAAATATCAAAATCATCCGCTGTTTTCTGAGGTTCTAAAGGATTACTACCCATCAGCGAAGGCGTCGGCATATGATGGGACCAACACTGTCGAGTTTGATTCAGTAACAATTCCTCTTCCTTTCGACGCTGCCGGCAAAGAAGTCGTTACTAAAGAGGGATTATTGTTGTTCATGGAGGGACAAAAGCCAGTATTGGCCATATTTGACAACAGGATATCGACCGGTCAAATACCAGCAATGGCGGTTGATATGAGCACAGATACTGCTTTCAATAGGGCTGTTGGTTTTACTTATAAAGACATGGGGTATATAAAGCAAAAAGAATACTTAAACACTGTGCCCAGAGTAAATCGTAAAGGGGTACCTAATAATTATGACATGAATTCACCGGCAATGATGTACAAACAGGAGCTCTTGTTGGGTTTTGCTCCTACTGCCGAGGAAGCAGATGATTTAAAAATCAGGCATGTTGCTTTTAATGATCCGGCAATAAATGGCTTACTGTACCAAGGAGCAAGTTTTCAGTTTGTTGAGGTATACAAGAATGACGCCTTTCTTTTTACAATTTTTATATTCTCACCGGATCCCAATGCCGGTTATCTTGATTATATTTTGACAAATCTTTTTTTCTAAATTTAAGAAGGTTGATTTTATGTACAGGTATTATGGTACAAGCAGGAAAATGCTAATTAATCTTGAAAATGTGCAAAGTGAGAAATTAAAATAAGTAAAATTTAGGTGTTTCCGCAGTGATTAATCAAGTTTTTAACGGTTGGTTGAACGGTGGATTGATGGAATAATGAACCACAGCGAGCAAGTATACTGGCTCGCCTGGCATATGATCCTGGCCGGGCAGGCCCGTCGGTTTTGGGAAATCATAGATCATTTCGGTGGTCCGGCTCAGGCTTGGCGCGCGCCGGACCAGGATTTCGGGACGCTGTCCGGGATGTCGGCGGAACGCTGGGCCGGCGCTTTGGACCGGAGACGCGATTTGGATCTGGACCAGGTGGCCGCTTGCCTGGATCGTAATGACAAGCCAATGTCATTGCTTTTTTACGCTGACCAAGATTACCCGGCGCAGTTAAAGAATATTTATGACCCGCCGCCGGTTTTGTATGCCCGGGGCGACCGGAACAGCTTGCATGAGCTGGGGGTGGCTCTGGTCGGAGCCAGGCGGGCCACTGCCTACGGGCTAAGCGTGGCTGAGAAACTGGCCCGGGAATTGGCCGCCTCCGGAGTGGTCGTGATCAGCGGCATGGCCCGGGGCATTGATACCGCCGCCCATCGCGGGGCTCTTAAGGGCGGCGGCAAAACAGCGGCGGTGTTGGGTTGCGGCTTGGATGTGATTTACCCGCGGGAAAACGCTAAGCTGGCCGATGAAATTGCCGCCAACGGGGTTGTGCTCAGTGAATTTCCGCCTGGTTCCCAGCCCGAGGCATGGCATTTCCCGGTCCGCAACCGGGTCATTAGCGGGCTCGCCAAAATTGTGGTGGTGGTTGAAGCCACGGAGAAAAGCGGCGCTTTGATTACCGCCAATGTGGCTTTGGAACAGGGACGCGATGTGATGGCGGTACCGGGTCAGATTACCGCCGCGAACAGCCGGGGCACCAATAACTTGATTAAACAGGGCGCGGCGGTAGTGCTGGATGCCGCGGATATCAAGGCGGAGTTGGGTCTGGGTGAGCTGTTTAAGCCGCAGACGCCGGAGCAGGCTGGCCATCTGCAGATGAACGAGGACGAAACATTGATAAGCCGGCTTATTGCCTACGATCCGGTGGCCGTGGAAACGCTGGTGCAAAAAACCGGTTTGCCTGCTGGGCGGGTGTTAACCGCTCTGATGTATCTGGAAATGAAGGGTTTAGTCAGGCAGATGCCGGGCAGACTTTACGTCATGACCTAGCACGTACTGCGTGACAGCGAAGCAGCGTAGCAGCGAAGCGGTTCTAAAATATTGCCGCGCTGGATACATTAAGCGTAGATTGGGACTATTGAGGTGAGTTGGTGTGGCAAAAACTCTGGTTATTGTAGAATCACCGGCCAAGGCAAAGAGCTTGGGTAAGTTTTTAGGCCGGAATTACACTGTTAAGGCATCTATGGGTCATGTCAGGGACCTGCCCAAAAGCCAGTTTGCCGTGGATGCCAAGATGGGTTTCCAACCCAAATATATAACCATTCGCGGCAAGGGGGACATCATTAAGGAATTAAGGTCCGCGACCAAAAAGGCCGACCAGGTGCTGCTTGCATCCGACCCGGATCGGGAGGGCGAGGCTATCGCCTGGCACCTGGCGAACTTGCTGCATGTTGATGAGAATACCCCTTGCCGGATTGAGTTTAATGAAGTCACCAAACAGGCGGTCCAAAAGGCGGTCAAACAAGCCCGCCCGATAGATCGCCATCTGGTGGACGCCCAGCAGGCCAGGCGGATTCTTGATCGGCTGGTTGGTTATAACCTGAGCCCGCTGTTATGGCGCAAAGTGAAAAAGGGGCTTAGCGCGGGACGGGTGCAGTCGGTGGCCATGCGCTTGATTTGCGATCGCGAGGAAGAAATTCAAGCCTTTGTCTCCGAGGAATACTGGTCGCTGACGGCTAAGCTGCTGAAAGGCAAAAACGGCGCCTTGGAAGCCAAACTGCATAAGATTGACGAACAAAAGGCGCATATTCCGGAGCAAAGCGCGGCTCAGCACATTATGGATGAGCTGCAGGCGGAGCAGTTTACCGTGGCTTCCGTGGTCAAACGCGAAAAAAAGAGACAGCCGGCCCAGCCTTTTACTACCAGCAGCTTGCAGCAGGAGGCTTACCGTAAGCTGAACTTTACCGCCCGCAAGACCATGATGGTTGCTCAGCAGTTGTACGAAGGTCTGGATCTGGGCAAGGAAGGCACGACCGGTCTGGTTACCTATATCCGGACTGATTCGGTCCGGGTTTCCGAGACTGCGGCCCTGGAAGCCAAAGAGTTTATCACCCAGCGTTACGGAGCGGATTATGTGCCCGCTCAGGTACAGCAAAAAGCGCCCAAGGGGCGGATTCAGGATGCCCATGAAGCGGTAAGACCCACTTTGGTGTTCCGGGAACCAAACGGGATCAAGGGCTTTCTGACCAGGGATCAGTTTAAGCTGTATAAGCTGATTTGGGAACGTTTTATCGCCAGCCAGATGAGCCCGGCGGTGATTGATACTACCAGTGTGGATATCGGCGCGGGTAGGTATATATTTCGGGCCAGCGGTTTGATCGTTAAGTTTGCCGGTTTTATGCAGGTCTATATTGAGGGGCGGGACGATGAGGAAGAAAGCCTGGACGAAGATCAGCTGCCGCCTCTGAAAAAAGGCGATGTGCTGAAACTGCGGTCTCTGGTGCCCAAGCAGCATTTTACCCAGCCGGCGCCCCGTTTTACCGACGCTACTTTGATCAAGGTGCTGGAGGAGAAAGGTATTGGCCGGCCCAGCACATACGCTCCCATCGTGGATACGATCCTTAAGCGGGGTTACGTCATTCGGGAGAAGAAGAATTTTTACCCCACCGAACTGGGGGTCGTGGTGGTCGAACTGCTGAAAAAATATTTCCCGGATATTGTGGACGTGGAATTTACCGCCGGGATGGAGGAGAAGCTGGACGGCGTCGAGGAAGGGGACGTGGATTGGGTAAAAATGCTGGATGAATTTTATACCCCTTTCAAAGAGATGCTGGGCGTGGCGGAAAAGGAAATTGAACAAATCCAGGTGGAAGATGAGGTTACCTCGGAGGTGTGCGAGCTGTGCGGCCGGAACATGGTGATTAAAATGGGGCGGTTCGGCAAGTTTCTGGCTTGTCCCGGGTTCCCGGAGTGCCGTAATACGCGCCCGCTTTTGGAGCCTACCGGCGTGGCCTGCCCGGATTGCGGCGGGGAACTGGTGCTTAGACGCAGTAAAAAAGGCCGTAAGTTTTACGGCTGCAGCAATTATCCGGCCTGCGGCTTTGTGGTTTGGGACCGGCCTTCCAATCGCAAGTGCCCGGAATGCGGCGGCATTACGGTACTCAAAGACACCAAAGGAAAAAAAGTTTATCGCTGCGTCAATAAGGACTGCGGCGGTAAGATCGCTGTGCAGGGCGACGAGGACGAACAAACTGTGACCGGGCCGGAGGATGACCGGAACAGCATTTTGGATGAGGGCGCCCATTGAAAGCGGCGACTTTGACCATCGCCGGCGCCGGACTGGCCGGTTCCGAGGCTGCCTGGCAGGCGGCCGGCCGGGGCGTGCCGGTGCGGTTATATGAAATGCGCCCGGTTAAAACCACTCCGGCCCACCAGACCGGTTATTTCGCCGAACTGGTTTGCAGCAATTCATTGCGGGCGGCCGGGCTGGAAAATGCGGTGGGTCTTTTAAAGGAAGAAATGCGCCGGATGAATTCATTGATTATGCGCTGCGCCGATGAAAATGCGCTCCCGGCCGGTGGCGCCCTGGCAGTGGACAGGGAAGGGTTTGCCGGTTCGGTGACCAGGGCGCTGGAGGAGCACCCCTTGGTCGAGGTGGTGCGGGAAGAATTCACCGGCCATGACGAAGGGGTAACCATAATCGCCACCGGACCCCTGACCTCCGAGTCATTGGCCGCAATGCTGCAAACCATTACCGGCCGGGAAAACCTGTATTTTCACGATGCTGTGGCGCCAATCGTGGCTTTGGATTCCGTTAATTTGGACCGGGCCTTTTGGTCTTCCCGCTACGACCGGGGCACGGACGATTATCTGAATTGTCCGCTGAACCGGGAAGAATACGAGTTGTTCCGCAACGCTTTGGCAACCGCCGAACGGGCCTCCCGCAAGGATTTTGACCGGGAGAATAATTTTGAAGGCTGTATGCCCATTGAAATTTTAGCCCGGCGGGGGATGGACACGATGCGCTTTGGACCTCTGAAACCGGTTGGTCTGGTGGATCCGCGCACCGGTCAGAGACCCTATGCGGTGGTGCAGTTGCGCCTGGATAACGCAGCCGGGACCCTTTTAAATCTGGTGGGTTTTCAAACCCACCTTAAATGGAGCGAACAAAAAAGGGTGTTTGGCCTAATCCCCGGGTTGGAACGGGCCGAATTTGTCCGTTACGGAGTGATGCATCGCAATACTTACATTAACGCGCCGGTTTTTTTGCAGCCCACCTATCAGGGTAAAGATAACAGCCGCTTTTTTATGGCCGGCCAAATCACCGGGGTGGAAGGTTATGTGGAATCGGCGGCTTCGGGCCTGGTGGCGGGCATTAACGCCGCCAGATTAACAGAGGGCCTCGAGCCTCTGGCGCCGCCACCGGAAACAGCCTTGGGGGCGTTGGCTCATTACATTACTGCCGCGGACCCGCAGCGGTTTCAACCCATGAATGTTAACTTCGGTTTGTTTCCGCCGCTGCCAGAGCAGATTAGGGAGCGGAAAAAGCGCAACGCCGCTTATGCTGCCAGAGCGCTGGCTGCTTTGCAAAGCTGGCGGGAGTCCGTGGGGCGGTGAGGGGAGAACCAGGTGTACGGTTATATCGACGGTTTTTTGTTTTATCTGCAGGCGGAAAAAAACGCTTCGCCACATACGGTGCGCAACTACCAGCGGGATTTGTTTGACGGGGTGTCCTTTTTTGCCCGGCTTTTAAACCGGGACGATTACAAACTGCACCCGGCGGAGATCACCGTCGCGCTGTTCAGACAGTATCTGGGCGAGATGCGCGCCCAAAACAAAGCGGGAGCCACAATATTAAGGCGGCTTTCCTCCTGGCGTTCCTTTTACCGTTATATCTGCCGGGAGGGGGTAGTGACTGAAAACCCGCTGCGCCGGCTCGGCAGTCCCAAACGGGAAAAAAAATTGCCCGGTTTGCTGGCTGAAGAGGAAATAAGCAGGCTCATGGAGGCGCCCAACCGCGACAATGTTTTGGGCCTGCGTGACCGGGCGGTTTTAGAGACCTTGTATGGCGCCGGCCTCAGGGTAGCGGAACTGGTGGCCATTGATATTGCCGCCGTTGATTTTAAGCGCGCCGCCGTTAAGGTTACCGGCAAGGGCAACCGGGAAAGAATTGCCCCCTTGGGGGAATATGCCCTGAATTCATTGCACGCGTACATAAGAAGAGCCCGGCCCCTGCTGATGGCCAAGCACCCCGGCCGGGTGGACGCACTTTTTTTGAATAACCGGGGCGAGCGTTTGACGGACCGCGGCGTGCGTTGGTTGATTAAACGGTATGCTGCTTTGACCGGACTGGAGCCGGGAACCAGCCCTCATACCTTTCGTCATTCCTATGCCACGCACATGCTGGATCACGGGGCTGATTTAAGGGTGGTGCAGGAACTTTTGGGCCATGTCCGTCTTTCCACCACCCAGATTTATACCCATCTCAGCCGGGAGCGGATTAGAAAGGTTTATGAACAGACCCATCCGAGGAGGTAGTCTTGATGAGCGACTTTCATGCCACCACTATTGTGGCGGTGAAAAAAGGCCGGGATGTGGCCATGGCCGGCGACGGTCAGGTTACTTTCGGCCAAAATACCGTGCTGAAACATAACGCCCGTAAGCTGCGCCGCTTGTATGGCAATGCGGTGTTAGCCGGCTTCGCCGGCTCGGTCTCGGACGCCCTCACTTTGTTTGAAAAATTTGAGGTTAAGCTGGACAGCTATCAGGGCAATATTAAGAAAGCGGCGGTGGAACTGGCCAAGGACTGGCGCACCGACAAATACCTGCGCCGCTTGGAAGCCTTGCTGGTGGTGGCCGATCCGGACTGTATCCTCGTCATCAGCGGCGACGGAGAGGTCATTGAACCTGACGACGACATTGTGGCGATTGGTTCCGGCGGTCCTTACGCTTTAGCCGCCGCCCGGGCGCTGGTCAGATATACGGAGATGTCCGCGGCTGAAGCAGTGGAAAAAGCGCTGCAAATCGCCGCCGAAATATGTGTCTACACAAATGACAAAATTACCGTAGAGAAAATATAATTCGAACTTCGAACCTCGAATATAGTTTGCAGAAACCGGGAGGATTGGTTGATGGAATCGCTTACACCCAAAGAAATAGTCGCTGAGTTGGACAAGTATGTGGTGGGGCAGGAACAGGCGAAAAAAGCCGTGGCTATTGCTCTGCGCAACCGGTACCGCCGCAGCAGGCTGCCGGAGGATCTGTTGGATGAAGTAATGCCCAAGAATATTCTCATGATTGGGCCCACCGGGGTAGGGAAAACCGAAATTGCCAGGCGGCTGGCCAGATTGGTCAGCGCGCCGTTCGTTAAAGTTGAAGCAACCAAATTTACCGAGGTGGGGTACGTTGGCCGGGACGTGGAGTCGATGGTCCGGGATCTGGTGGAAACCTCAATTAGAATGGTGCGCCGGGAGAAGGTGGCCCAGGTGGAGGGGGAAGCCGCGAAATTAGCCGACGAACGGATTATCGAGTTGCTGGCGCCAATGCCGATGCGGGATAATCTGGTGAAAAATCCCTTGGAGATGCTTTTTGGTCCCGCTAAAACGCCGGCCCAGGGGGACGAAAACCGTTATGACCAAGCAGCCGGCCGGATCCGCTTTGAAAGGGAAACCCTAAAGGAAAAAATGGCCCGAGGCGAGCTGGAAGATGAAATTGTTGAAATTGAAGTGGAGGATACCAAATCGCCGATGATGGAAGTGTTTAGCGGTTCCGGCGTGGAGGAAATGGGTATTAACATCGGCGACATGCTGGGCAATCTGATTCCGAAAAAAAAGCGGCTGCGCAGGGTCAGCATAGCTGAAGCGCGCAAGATTGTCACCCAGCAGGAAGCACAGAAACTGATTGATATGGACGAGGTCTCCGCTACCGCTATCTACAGGGCGGAAAACAGCGGCATTATTTTTTTGGATGAAATAGAGAAAATAGCGGTCAGGGACGGGGGCACCGGTCCTGATGTTTCCCGGGGCGGAGTGCAGCGGGATATTCTGCCTGTGGTGGAAGGGTCAACTGTGATGACCAAGTACGGTCCGGTGAAGACAGATCATGTGCTATTTATTGCCGCCGGCGCCTTTCACATGTCCAAGCCCTCGGATTTAATTCCGGAACTGCAGGGGCGTTTCCCCATCCGAGTAGAGTTATCCAGCCTTTCCAAGGATGACTTTCTGCAGATTTTAACCGAGCCCAAAAATTCTTTAATCAGGCAATACATTGAATTATTGCGTACGGAAGGGCTTGAACTTAAATTTTCACAGAAATCCCTTGTGAAAATTGCGGAAATCGCGTATACTGTTAATGAGCAGACTGAGAACATCGGTGCCAGAAGGCTTCACACCATTGTTGAGAAACTACTTGAAGACATTTCTTTTGAGGCCGCGGATTTAGCCGTCGGTTCTTTTGACGTTAATGAGGATTACGTCTCGCAAAAGCTTTCCGGTATTGCCAGCGACAAAGATTTAAGCAGATATATTCTTTAGCAATATTTATTTTCATAGATGTGTTTTATCTGCCTTATTGTGGCAAAATAATTAATGTGTGACGATGTCTGACTGTTCAGTGATTGTCGAATAAAATCAGAGTTAATTAAGAAAAGAGGCGATGAGATTTGAGAGGCTTGCTGGAAAAAACCCGTTCCATAAACAAGGTGTTGCAAAAATCGGCGGGTTATCCGGTTGACTTCAAGGAAATTGCCGCGATCCTCAGTGAGAACATAGAATGCAGCATCTATATCCTTGACCGCCGCGGTAAGGTATTGGGATTTACTTATCTCAAAGGATTTATTTGCGAGGTTATGGAGGATATTGTGGAGTCTCCGGCTGGATTTCCTAAGGATTATAACGAAAATTTGTTAAGAATTAACGAAACCCATGCTAACATTTGTCAGACGTTAAACATCTGTGCTTTCAGACATGATAAAAAATGTGACTACAGCAAGGTGACTACCGTGGTGCCCATTGTGGGCGGCGGTACCAGATTGGGGACCTTGGTGCTGGCCAAATATGACAACAACTTTACCGATGAAGACTTGATTTTGGCCGAACTGGGCGCCACTGTGGTGGGCATGGAAATACTCAGGGCCAGGCAGGATCGCATGGAGGAAGAAGCCAGAAAACGCGCCGCTGTGCAAATTGCTTTGGGCACCCTTTCTTATTCCGAAATGGATGCGGTGAACCATATCTTCGAACAGCTGGAGGGCGACGAAGGCCTTTTGGTGGCCAGCAAAATTGCGGACCGGGTGGGGATTACCAGATCGGTGATTGTGAATGCCTTGCGTAAATTTGAAAGCGCCGGCGTGATCGAATCCAAGTCCCTGGGGATGAAGGGAACTTATATCAAAGTTCTTAACGACCGCTTGCTTGAAGAACTGGATCGTCTCAAGCAGCAATAGGCTATGGATTTTAGTTACTGGTCAGACCCTGTGTTTGTTAGTACCCGTAGCCCAGGCCCGTAAAGTTATTAACCGTAAGCGATTTCTCGAAGAGTATGAGCGCACGGTTAA
>WQUS01000196.1 GCA_009781965.1 Bacillota bacterium
CGGTCATAAACTCGGAACGAAAGCCAAACAGGCCTCTGGTCGGCACGTGGTATTCCAGCCTGGCTTGGCCGTCGTTTTTACGGGTCATGTTCACCAGTTCGCTTTTTCTGGGGCCCAGCCGTTCCATCACAATGCCCATGTAATCCTCCGGCACTTCGATAATCAATTCCTCCACCGGCTCGCATTTGACCCCGTCGATTTCCCGCTCCACTACCTGGGGCCGGGAAACCTCAAATTCGTAATCCTCCCGCCGCATTGTTTCAATTAATATGGACAGGTGCAGTTCACCCCGCCCGGAGACCATAAAGGTATCCGGGGAGTTAGTGCCTTCCACCCGCAGGCTGACGTCGGACTCCAACTCCCGGACCAGCCGTTCGCTTAGTTTCCGGGATGTCACATAGGCGCCTTCCTGCCCGGCAAAAGGACTTTTGTTCACCTGTATAGCTATCGCTACGGTTGGTTCGTCAATGCGGGCAAAGGTCAGCGGCGCCGGATTTTCCGGGCTGGCCACCGTATTGCCCACGTTAATGTCGTCCAGCCCGGCCACCAATACAATTTCGCCGGCGCCGGCAGATTCCGTCGGCACTTTTTTCAGACCCTCGAAAACATAGAGACCGGAGAGGCGGCGGCGTTTGTTCACTCCGCCGGGCGCTAACACAACTACTTCCTCTTTAAGCCTGAGCACGCCGTTATGAATCCGGCCCACGGCCTGGCGGCCCACATAGGCGTCATAGTCAATCAGGGTAACGCCCATTTGCAGCGGGGCCTCCGGGTCTCCGCCGGGAGCGGGAATACTTTCCACGATCATTTGAAACAGCGGTTTCAGATCACTGCCCGGCGTCTCTGGGTCCGTGGTGGCGGTACCGGTCCGGGCGTTGGTATAGATCACCGGAAAATCCAGCTGCTCGTCGCTGGCCTCCAGTTCGATAAACAGGTTCAGCACTTCATCCTGCACTTCGGCGGGCCGGGCGTGCAGCCGGTCGATTTTGTTGATTACTACAATGGGGGCCAGCCCGGCCTCCAGCGCCTTGCGCAGCACAAACCTGGTTTGCGGCATCGGTCCTTCAAAGGCGTCCACCAGCAGCAGCACCCCGTCTACCATTTGCAGGATGCGTTCCACCTCGCCGCCAAAGTCGGCGTGACCGGGGGTGTCCATAATGTTCAATTTATAGGGGCCGTAAAACACTGCCGTGTTTTTAGCCATAATGGTGATGCCCCGTTCCCGCTCCAGCTCGTTGCGGTCCATAATGCGCTCTTCCACTATCTGCTTTTCGTGGAATACGCCGCTTTGCTTAAGCATCCCGTCCACCAAAGTGGTTTTACCGTGGTCCACGTGGGCAATGATGGCCAGGTTGCGAATCATTTTCTGTTCCAAAGTAACAGTCCTCTCCTGATGCATTGTGGCCCCGGCGAAGGGGCCACATATAATATTACTGCTTTAGGGCTGTGTTTGCAATACGCCGTTTTTTGACTCAGGAAATATCCCTTTTATGAAAACGGTAAACCGTCCAAGCCAGAAAACCAACCATATAGACCGCGATGTAAACATACATCGCCCCGGAAGCAGGGGCGCCGCTGCCGGAAAGGCCGGAGGCGCCACGCATCATTTCCCCGACCAGCCCGCTGGTCGGCAGTAATATCCGCTCCATACCGGCGTAAAGGGTGTGAAAGGGCGAAATAAGGCTGATAAAAATCCCGGCGGCGGTCACGGTTTTGCTCGCAATATAGTTGCCGACCATTTCCACCATCCCGCCCACGTTGCCGAGGATATAGATAAAAATCATCAGCAGTCCGTTCGGCACGGTCTTAAAAACGGTCGAACCAAAAACCGTCAGGCAGAGCACCGCCACCGGGATGAGCAGATAAAAGCCCCAGCCGGCGACGATTTGCCCCAAGGACATCGCCGTCACGGTCGAGATGTGAAAAGCCGCGCCCAGGGCAAGAAACAACCCATACAACAGGGTTGCGTACACACAAGCCAGCGCCGCCAGTCCGCCAAAGCGGCCCAGCACATATTCAAACCGGCGCAGGGGCCGCGTCACAATCGACAGAATAACGCCGGACTCCACCTCGCTGGAGATAGCCCCCGCACCGAGCATAACGGTCAGCAAGGCCATCAGCGACGATGAAAATTGCAGCCCCATCTGGGTAAGCATGTGCGAGGCCAAACCGGCGAAAGCATCGGTCAAAGCGCGTTCCCGCACTGTTTGCACAAAATAATGCAGCAGCACGGCCCAAAAGAGCAAATAAAGCAGCGTCACCGCGCCCATCACGAAAAAGGTTTTTTTGCGGACGGCCTCTTGCCAGGTGGTCATAAAGATGGCCTTCATCCAACCGCACCTTCCTTTGCCTCCGCATCCTCAGCAACGATGGCGTCGCCGCTGGCGCCGACCAGGCGGATAAAGACGTTTTCCAGCGTCTCCCCCTGGGGGGTTAGTTCGTAGAGCGCCACGTTCCGGGAAACCAGAAAAGACGCGATTTCCGGGACGCGTTCGTGGCCGTCCAAAGTCAGGGTCACCTTGCCCTCGGCGCTGGTGACCGGTTCCGTTTGAAATCGGCGGCGGATTTCCGCCAGGATATCTTCATCCCAACCGGCGGCGCGAATCTCCAGGTTAACCCGCTGCAGCAGCAGTTCGCTCATGGAAGCCGACCGGGCAACGACGCCGTGGTTAATGATGGTCACACTGTCGCACAGGGTCTCTACTTCGCTCAATAGATGGGTGTTTAAAAAAACCGTCATCCCGGCCTTTTGCAACCCGGAAATAATGTCCCGGACTTCCTTCCGGCCGACCGGGTCCAGCGCTGAGGTGGGCTCGTCCAAAAAAAGGAGCTCCGGCTCGGGCAGCAAGGCGCAGCCGAGGCCAATCCGCTGCTGCATCCCCTTGCTGTAGGAACCGACTTTGAATTTGTCCTGACCGGCCAGGCCGACCAGTTTCAGTATTTGATCGATGCGGCCTTCGTCCATGGGCAACCGGAAAAGACGGGTGTGAAATTTCAAGAGATCACGGCCCGTCATCCAGTCCTGATAGCGGAACAGCTCCGGCAAGTAACCCATTTTTTTTCTGGCCGCCACGCTGCCCAGGGGCTGGCCCAAAACCGTGCCGCCTCCGGCGGTCGGATAGACCAGCCCGGTCAACATTTTAATGCAGGTGCTCTTCCCGGCGCCGTTAGGCCCCAGGAATCCATAAACCTGACCGGGCTTAACGGCAATGGAGATTTTATCGCAGGCAATCTTGGTCCCGTAAACTTTGGTCAGTTCCCTGGTTTCAATGACATAATCCATTCGCCCACTCCAAATATTCAGGATCTATTCGGAATCTATTCGGGATCAATCCTGACAATCAACGCATCGTTCAGCGCATCGTTCTGGCAATCGCCGCCAGCTGATCGTCAGTATATTTGCCCGCTACGCCGTAAAGTATACCGTTGTTAACCCACAGGATGACCTCGTATCCGGCGTATTTTTGGAGGATCTGCGCCGGATCGGCTTCCTTGGCGCCGGCAGGCTGCTGACCGGATTGGAAGGTCGCCAGCAGGTTGTCGCCCAAGGCAGTAATATCGTTCACGGCGTAAATATAGCCAGTGTTGCCGCCCAGAGCAGCCGTTCTGGTGACTCCCTCCACGTTAGGCAGATAGATATTTTTATCAAACAAATCAATAGTGGCGAGCTGGGAGCGGATATCGGCCGGCAGTAAAGGCAGCGTCGTGACAATCTGCGTAATGACCGCCTCCATCTGCCCAGGCAGTTCAACCGAGGGTTTTTTCGCGGCAAAGCAAACCGCGTCTCCGTATGCGGCGACCACCATCGGCCCGGGCTTAACGGTCATTTTGCGGCCATTCAGGTTGTCCGGCACTGTAACCGGGCTTTGCAGCTCGGCAAGGGCTTTGTTCATGGCGGCGGCATCAATAGTAACCGTTTGGGCCGGCGGGTCGATTTCCGTAATTGTCGGCGTTTGGCCCTTAAAATAAGCCGGCAGCTTAAACGAAAAGGCCTTAAAATCAGCCGCGGAACTCAGCATCTTGGTGTACTGCTGCGCCAATGCGGCTTCTTTTTGTTTGTCCTTATCCGGGCAGTATGCGCCGTCAGTGGTCCCGGCGCCAGCCGGCGCGTCATGTTCCTGCTGCTTATGGACGCTGATGAGCCCTTGAACATTTTGCGCCATCTCGGTCAGATCCTGCATGGAAATGTTAATCACACTCTGATCGGACACGCGGAAAACATCCATTGCGTCCACCGCGAAAGACCGCACCGGCGCAATAAACAAGGCCCCCACCACGGCTAAAATCGCAACTACTGTAATCACACCGCTTTTTTTCATCTGCTCATCCCTTCTCTTCATTTTAATAATACGCCTTAAATAATAAGTCACCCTTACGCTTTCAATATTTCACTTACCCTCATTACACTTACCCTCAAAGCATAACACAAAATCACCGCACAAACACTACTTCCCATAAAATTACACAATGTCGCTACGTCGCCGCCGCCTAAGCAAAAGTTCCCGTCCGAAGCAGGAAAAACCGGACGGCCTAGCGCCGCCCGATTGCGAAAGATCTTTGTGTAGCAGTTTTATGAACAAATAAGCTTTAATGGGATGCTGTAAGTATCCCATTAATACAAGCTATGGAATTATTGTATAATTAAGGTGCTTGCTGATATTGCGGCCTCCATACATAATACGGACGATGGGTACAATATTTTTTGTTTCATCAATCAAGTAAAATATTAAATAATTATCAACCGGCAAAACACGCAAGCCCATTGAATACCAAGGCTCTTGGTCATACAAACGATAGCGGAACGGCATATGGTCAAGTGAATCTGCCGCATCCATAATGTGGTTCGTCTGTTTTAATGCTGTATTGGGTTCAAGCAAGTTTAAGGAAATATAGTCGTAAATATCCTGCAAGTCCCATAGCGCATCATCGGTATAATAAACGTGCCACATCATCTATTGTATTGCCTTTGCATTTTCTCTCTAACCTGCTTTGAGGATACAAGTTTTCCTTCGTTTAAACTGGCGATTCCTTTTTCAATTTCAGCATTAAATTGTTCGGGAGTCAATGCTGAATAGTCAAGCGGTTTTTTGGGAGGTAAACTTATGTCAAAAGGAATCCCTTTGCGCAATACAACCTGATGCAAAAATAAATTAATGGCATTTGCCATAGGAATTCCCAGCCGGGCAAAAATCTGCTCCGCCTGTTCCTTAATTTCAGGCTCTACTCTTGTATATACGCTTGATGTTTTGGACATAAAATCAGCCCCTTTCCCCATTATTGTATGCTATTGTATCGCTGACATCAAGCACAGACTCTTTAATTCTGTTTAAATAACAGCATAAAAAATAAGAGACACAGGGAGAACTTTTTCCCCTTGTGTCTCTTATTTTGTTTAGCGCAGTTCGATTGCTTTAATCTGCCGCAGGGTCTCCAGGTCGTTGGCCTTCACCATCCGGTCGGAAATAGTGTAAAGGTTATTTTCGATATACAGCGAGCGCTTTACCGTGTTGGAGCCATAATAATCGTAGTAACCGTTCCCGGTGTTGTCTTTTGCGGCGGGATGCTCCACCTGGCCCCGCAGCAGGATGCCTTTGGCCGGGGAAATCTCAAACACCAAGGCGCCCTGCCAGCCTTGATCCATGGGGACGACTGGCAGAACCCTGTTCAGCTGTTCAGTCATCACCCGGTACTGGGGCATGTAGCTGACGGGAATAACCAGCAGATTTTTATCCCGGCTGAACAGCACCGCCCGGTGATCGTTCAGCGCCGGGGAGTCGGCGTCATTCCGGTTCAGCACATATTTGCCCACTTCCTTGGGCGCCGCCGGGTTGGCTACGTCAAACAGGGCGATTTTTATGCCCATTTGCCGGGCGGGCGATGTTGGGGTAGCCACGCTGACTTCCCTGCCGATGCCAATCAGATGGGTTTCGTCGTAAGGCTGCAGATAACTTGAAAAACCGGTTATCTTCAGCGTACCCAGCACTTTGGGGGCCGCCGGCGTCTTTAAGTCAATTACAAACAATGGATCCACCTGCCGGAAGGTGACCAGGTAAGCCCGGTCTCCCATAAACCGGGCGGAGTAAATCCTTTCCGCCGGCGCCAAACCCAAAAGCCGGCCGGTGGGCTTAAGGCTTTCATCCAGCACAAAAAGGTTGTTTTTGCTCTCGGAGCGGCCGCTGAGCCAGGAACCTTCCGAGGTGGTGGCAAGGCGGAAATAGCCGTTGTACTCGTCCATGGAAAACTGATTTAACACCTGGCCGTCAACTTCGCCCCGGCAGAGGTACTTTACCTCGCCGCCGGCCAGACCAAGCTTAAAGATCACGGTCTTTTGCTGCTCCCGGACAATATCTCTGTACCAATTGTCGATCGGAGGCGTGATTTTTTCTTCCAGGGCCGCGGCTTGATCGGCGCCCATGCCGCTCAGGGAATCATCAATGATAGTTTCCGCTTGCTGCAATTGCTGGTCGTAATCCTGGCCGGAATTACGCACCTTTTTCAGCTGCGCCGCCATGTCCGCCGGTGCGGCGGCGATCAGCCCGTCCAGCAATTTACCCGTAAGCACCGGGAAATCCGGCGCTTTGGGACCGGTCAAGTAAATGTGGTCTTGGGAAACGTAAAGATTTTGGGAAGTGCCGGTCAGATAGGTTTTGCTTGCCGGCATGGTTGCTTTTGGCCCGGTTGACATGGTTAAAACGGTTGTATACTGATAAGCGTAATCAGGATTGGGGAAAAAGTATATTTCCGTGACCGGCACCGTGCGGACCTTGCCGTTGGTGCTCATCCGGGGCAGGGTCACTTCCGGTTCGCCGTTCTTGGCGTTGGGCCCGTACACCGGGGTGTTGATGACCGTATAAATGTTCTCGCCAATCATACGGGCAGTTACGTACCAGCCGTCGCAAACCTGCTCCTGCACTAAAACCGGCTTGGCGCGGTTGGTAATGTCATACTTGTTGATAAACATGGTGTTCGGGTCCGAGCCATAGCCTAGCACCACCAGACTGTCACCGTTAACAAAAGTTTCCGCCGGCTGGCCGGTAAATGACAGGGTGGCTGTTTTATCGGCCTGGTCGGCCGGGTAGGCTTTTACGATAAACAACTTGTCGCCGCTGATTACATACAGAAAGCGGCCGTCTGTTTTCACCAGATCGGCTTCATCCACCCCCTGTACCTGGTTGTTAGTGCCCGAATAATCGGGGACTAAAGCCTGCGGCGCCGCCGGCGCCCCGCCCGGCCTGCCGGTGATGGCGCCGTCATTGGACATAGCGGCGGCTGACTCAGGAACCGCCGAGTCCATTGCCTTCAGCGAATTAGTATTGGCGGGCCAGGCGGGGCCGGCAGAAGTGGGGGCGGGCAGCGCGTCGCGCTCCAAAACCCCATCCGTAAACTGAAGGCCGTACACCGGGCCGAATCGTCCCGCCATTTTGGCGCTGTTATCGATATAACTGACCAGTTCCGCATAGGAATTAAACCTGGCCGGCTCCGGCTCTTTAGCCGCCGATTGCACTGGTTTATCCGGCAATCCAGCGGCTAAAGCCGCCGCCAGAACGCCAGCCGCCAGCAGCCAGCCGATAAGTTTTCCTGCTTTGCACATCCGCATGGTTATTCCACCCGCCTCCGAAAGGTTTTTATAATACCGACGCCATAGACCGGGAAAAAGTTCCGCCGCCGGAAAAAAAAGACCCCAAAACACCAAAAAAAGCCCTGCCGCGGCGTAACATCGTCGCCGTGGCAAGGCTTTTTCACTTGTTGCGGTGCAAGAACACCAAAACGTTAAATATCTATTGGGTATGATACTGTTGCGTATGATACTGTTGCTGATTCATGCCGGCGGAGTGAGCAATAAAATGCTGCGGCGCATCCGGCAGCTGGTACCAGCCCCGCTGGGACATATAGTGATAAATCTCGTAAGCCATTTCAATGCAGTTCCGGGACATATTGACCAAGGCGTTTCGCAAATGCGGTTCCGCGCTTTCCAAAGCCAAAGCGGTCGTCATTTCCGCACTGAACTTATGAAACATCAGCGCCCCTTCGGCGATCACCCGATCATTTAACATTTGCCTCATACCCGCCGCCGTACCGGTTTGCGCCATCTGCGGCTGGTGGCTTCCCGTACCGGCATGATACTGAGCGTTGTACGGCGCCTCTAATGGTTCGCTATAAGTCTGCTGTGCTTCGGCGCCATACTGGGGCGTGGGCCAGTGGCTGCCGGAATGAGCCGCGCCGCCGGAAGCCTGGTGGCTTTGGCCGCCCATATTTGCCGTCATAGCCACAGGCATGGGCATCCGGTTGGTATCAATACCATGGCTATGGGCCATTTCCAGCAACCGCTGGAAAGTCTCCACGGTATGTTTCTGTTGGCGGTCCAAAAGACCGCGCAGCTGCTGGTCCTGACAACTGTGCAAATAAAGATGGTTATGGTCGATGATGCACGAGTTGAGCCGCAGCACTTCACTGAGCACCATGGCTTCACGGGTTCCCTGTTTCATGTTTCAATCTTTTCCTCCTTTTGCAATATTTTGGTTGCTCTGTTTATTATGAAAGGCCGGGGCAAAAATTATACTGGGAAATAGTAATTTCAGGTAATAAACATCCTCGGCAAAAAAACTTTGTCTTATCGGCCCGGAAGTGCCGCCAATATTAGCTTCATGAAAAAACACCCGTTCGTGCATCCGGTGCGGCACACCTTACTGTAATGGTTTTCCTGTAATGGTTTGGTCAAAATTAGGATAATACTAAAGCAAGATCCAAACTAAGGAGGTTGAACAAATGAAAGCCACGGGAATCGTCAGAAGGATAGATGACCTTGGCCGGGTTGTTATCCCGAAAGAAATAAGGCGCACAATGAGAATCCGTGAAGGCGAACCTTTGGAGATATACGTGGATCGCGAGGGGGAGGTAATCCTAAAAAAATACTCTCCGATCAATGAATTGGGGGAGTTCGCCAAAGAATACGCCGATTCGCTTTATGAAGCGCTGGGGCATGTGGTCTGCATCGCCGACAGAGACGAAATCATCGCCGTCTCCGGTGGCTTTAAAAAGGATTTGTTAAAGAAACCGATTGGCAACATCCTGGAGGAAAACATCAACAACCGGCAGGCCAAGATGCTGGATACCGAGCACAGTCTGACCACCGACGAGCGGCTGCAATTCAAGAACAGTGTGATATCGCCAATTATCGCCAACGGCGACGCCATCGGCGCGGTTATTATTACTTCCAACGAGGAAGCCAAAATGGGGGACTTAGAGAAAAAGCTGGCTGAAACCGCAGCGTCGTTTTTGGCCAAACAAATGGAGGAATAGGCAAAAGGCTAATGCTAATACGTATTTTTAAAGCGTATTAGCATTAGCCGCTTAATAAAATTAATTGCCCGATCTATATAATATACATCGGGCAATTACGGTTAAATATCGGTTAACTATCTTTCAACAGCTGCCGGTAGTTACTGTTTTAATTTAGACTCCTGATATGCGCTGAGATCGGTGGGCAAAGTAATGGTCACATTGTCTACTTGCACAACTTTGAGCGTCATATCATAAACAAACTTGGCGCTTTGTCCCTGTACGGTCATATTGGCGGAAAATTTCATGTTGATGTTACTTATTTGATTTTTATCATCCAAGGTGGCGGTAACAATTACATCACTGAACTCCGGCGGCTTTTCGCTGCCCAGCTGAGCCATCATGTTGGAGACATTGTCGCCCAACAATTTTGCCATGGCGTCTTTGGTCAGGGTGAAGGAAAGAACCTTGCCGTCGACCTTTTGGTCTTTGATCATACTTTCATCCAGATCAAGCACCGCGGTATTGGATTGCTTCAAAACGTCTTCCACGGGCATAGCCATTTTCACTTTTTGGCCCATCATATCCATGTAATAATAGCCGTCCGTATAAAAAGCTTTGATATTTTGGATTGTCTGGCCCCCCATAGACATATCCATGCTAATTTCCATCTCCGGCTTATCGGTGCTGAAGTTAGCTTGCTTTACATTACCGGTTATGCCTACGGTTTCTTTTTGTCCGGCCGCATCAATATCCATTTTCACATCCATGTCCATAGAGGACGATTTCGCGTCTTGCAGAGTCTTGGAAGCTTCACTAAACAATTGATAAGCCGACTTACTGGTTTCCGGGGCGCCGCCGGTAGGTGTGGCGCTCTTACCGCCGCAAGCGCTTACCAGCAAAGCTATAATAGCCACTAACCCAACTACTAATAATTTTTTCTTCAACCTTTTACCCTCCTCTGCATATTTACCAAATATTTTCGATAGTAACATAAATATTCTGTTCAGTCAATCAAATATCCTGCTATGCAACAAATATTGACATCTCGGGTTACTGTTCACACGTTACTGGTCAGCATCGAGTCGGCCCGCAAAACTATTAACCGTGCGCTCATGCTCTTTTGAGAAATCGCTTACGGTTAATAGTTTTGCGGGCCTGGGCTACGGGTACTAGCAAACGTTGCATAGTATCGAACCTCGAACTTCGAACCTCGAGTTAACCGTGCGCTCGAGTTCAGTCATCGCAAATGGTTTTGAATTACTTCCATGTAGACATCTCTGGTGGCGGCGGCAATTTTTTTCCAGCTGAACTTAGTCATGATACTGCGCCGGGCCCGCTTGACAAAGTGGGCCGCCAGTTCCGGATCGTTGATAATCTCGGACACATAGTGAGCCAGCATGTGATAATCGCCGGGCGGAGCCAGATATCCGTCCACCCCGTGTTCAATCACTTCACTGAGCCCGCCGGTATCCGCCGCCACTACCGGCACCCCCGCGGCCATAGCCTCCAAGGCCACGATGCCAAAAGGCTCGTACAGGCTGGGGAACACGGCTACCGTAGCGCCGTGCAGCATCCTGTTCCGGCCGGCGTCATCCACAAAACCCAAAAATTTCACATGACCGCCCACCCCAATATTGTAGGCGATCTCCTCCAGCTCCTGCTGATAGGGCCCTCTGCCCGCCACCTGCAGGGTCACCGGACCGACTGCTTGGATAATCTCCGGCAGCGCGGAAATCAGCACATGCACCCCTTTTTCCATCACCAGCCGGCCCAGAAAAACAATCACTTTACGCCCCAGCTGATCAACCATGGCCCCTTCCGGCCCGTCCCGAAGGTCGTCCGGATTGACTCCGTTGGGGATAACCCTTATTTTTTCCGCCGGCTGCTCAAAGAGAGAGGCCACTTCATGAGCCATGTAATTGCTGCAGCCGATCACCAGGCCGGCCCGGCGGACCAACTCTCCCTCCAGCCGGTGAATGTGGCGCTGCAAATCGTTGTATAAACCCCGGTTGCGGCCGTGTTCGGTAGCGTGAATTGTGGCCGCCAGCGGCAACTTATAACGTTGGGTAATGGCGGCGGCAGCGGCGCCACCCAGCCAGTCGTGGGCGTGCACCAGGTCAAAGGGCTCGTAAACACTCATTAGTTGAGCCGCCAGCTCCACCATGCCGTTATTCAGCTGTTCCACCCAAGCCATAAATTGCTCGGCGGTAAGCAGGTCAGGATGGACGCGGTGCACATGCACTCCTTTATCCAATACGTAAACCCCCTGTCCCGCCGCCGGGCAGGTGATCACGTGGACATCGTGTCCCGCTTCGGCCAGGGCTACGGAAAGATCATGCACGTGCCTGGCCAAACCGCCTACGGTTTTGGGCGGGTACTCCCAGGACAGCAGTAAAATCCGATAATGCGGCTTGGCCACCGCATCAGCCGCAGTCAAATCGCTGCGAAAAATCCGGTAGTCCAGCTCCGGCAAAAATGGCGACCGGGCCTCCATGGCGGCCAGGGTTTGTTCGTCCGCCTCGTCTGTTTGCAGCATCTCCGTCAGCAAGTTAAACCGGCCGATGTGATTTTTAAACCGTCTGACGGCATAATCCACCGTGGTGCCCGAATGCATAATGAAGGGCCAGTCGCTGCTCTGGGCCAGCAAAAGTTCCCGGCCCGCCTGATTTAAACACCTTAGCTCATAGCCG
>WQUS01000197.1 GCA_009781965.1 Bacillota bacterium
AGCTAGGGGAGGCCAAAGCAGATAACCCACATTAACAGCCATTCCGCAAGCCCGGAAGCTTTGCGCGGCCCGGAGCGCTTCGAACGGGTCTAATGGCTTGTTGAAATAAGCCAGGGTTTTGGCGTCAAAGCTTTCGACACCGATAAAAACGCCGCATAATCCGCCCGCTTGCAGCTTGCGAATAATACCTGCGTAATTTGGCGTATTATAAACGGCAGCTGCTCTCAGCTGCAGTGAAAAGGCACAGCGCACATTTCTTTTTTTTAATTCCTCCGTCAGTTCTGCCACCCGGGAAAGAGGGCCAAAATCGTCATCGACAAAGTTAAAAGCCGGCGGATAATACAGTTTGCTCAAATGCTCCATTTCATCGGCAACATCAGCGATTTTTCGTCCGCGCCATCTGTTTAGCCCGTCTGGTAACGAGGGGGTAGCGCAAAACCGGCATTGCCCGGGGCAGCCTCTTGATGATTTCATATTAATCGGCGCCCCCAGATTCAAATAATCCTGCAAATGATAACGGTATAGCCAAGGCCATTCTTCGGGGAGCAGATAGGGTTTTTCCATCTCCGGGTAGGTAAGGCCGTTAATTGCCGCACATATTTTAAGCAAAGCGGTTTCGCCTTCGCCCCTCACCAGATAGCAGTCTTTAGGAAAGATAGCCCGGGCTTGCTCATAGCTAGCCGTTACAAACAATCCGCCGATAACACAGGGGACTGCCAATCTTTGGCGTATTTTCAGCAACAGCCTGGCTGCGTCCAGGGCGTTATCCTCCATCAGCACGGACAAGCCAAGCAAGGACGGGTTGTAGGCAACAATTTGCTCGACAATATCAGCCATTGAATCCCGTTCCCGATCAAACAGCCGGCATGCAATATCATTTTTGCGGAGTATGGCCGCTAAAGCCTCTATCCCTAACGGCTCCGCCAGTTCTTTTTCATCGGCGCGGGAGAACGCCCGCACCAGAGCGACCCGGAAAGGATGGTGCTCAATCATTTGTTAGCCACTCCTAAAACATGTTTACCTTACTTGAGCAAAGCACTCCGGCCTGAGATATGACCAAGGCTAAATTACAGTACTAAAATATGCTCCGTGGGGATTGCATTAGCGCGTTTTGGTTCTGATCTGCTTTAATCCCTCAAAATAAGTCATTAACTCGGTATAATCGGTATCCCCTGGGGATTTATCTCTAAGGGATTGCAAAATACCCGTGTATTCAGCGAGCTTGGCTTGGAGTTCTGCAGCGCCGATTTGCCCCTCCATATCGGCATAGACACGGTTGTAAGCATAGGCCGCCGATATATCGTCGGGGTAAGCCTTGTCAGCCATATCAGCATTAAGCTGAGCGGCGCCGGGAAACCCAGCGGCTTGTAAATCTGCGGCGGATGAGGCGTTATTGTATCCCAGGGCAGATAAAGGAATGAGTATGTTTACCAAATTACCCTCATAGCTGGGATGCAGCAAACCTAAAAGTACGGCGTTTTTAAGGGCTTCATCATATTCTCCGCAATGAACCAGGGCCAGGATATAATTATTCCTGGCGCCTAAATGAACGGGACATTGCGTTAGGATATCCGCATATGCTGCTTTGGCGCCAACATAATCACCGCTCTTATATAAAGAATTGGCGGCTTGAAAATCGGTTTTGTAGCGGCTGGGCTCAACAGGCTCTGCGGCCGACGTCATAGTTTCATTAATCGTACCGTACTCCGAAACCGCCCAGGCGATAGCATCCGGCAAAGCGGTAGGGTTCTTTGGCGTTAAGGGCGTAAAAGTAGCGCTGGGTTTGGCGTGTGAGCAATACCCAAATAATAGCATGGCGACAAAAACGGCCGCAACAATCCTGAATACGCTTTTATTGAGCATAATTTATCTACCTTTCAAAATTTTAATGGACGGGGACACAGGAGCAATAAGAGCCTCCCCCGCTGCTTCTGGACTGGCAAGTACAAGAACTATAGCTGCCACAATGAGATTCGCAGGAACAATGCGGATCACAGCTGCACACCTGATTGCAACTGCACTGCCCCAAACTGCTGCCTGCCGCACTGGCGCCAACGCTTTCGCAGGTGCATACGGTATTGCACGAGCAAAATTGCACCGCATTACAGGAGCAATAGGCGCCGCCGTTCACGATATCTGTTTCCTGTCCGATCGTAACGGTGTCGTCATCTTCAATAAATACACTTTTCATTCCCGGCTTAAAAATTTTATTGCCGGCAACGATAATACTTATTTCCGGTTGCGGAATTTTTGCCGAACCTTTTTTTGCCGGTGCGCTTTCCGCACTTTTGGCCTCTGCTTCAGCCGGCATAACAAGTGCCACCGGCGGTCTGTCATTGTACACGGGCATAATAATGGTCCCCCTTTAAATAAATACCGGTTCCAGATTAGACACGTCAACGCCTGTTCTTTGTAATAGCTGGCGGTAAATTAACGCCCGGTTGATAACACATCGTTCGCTTCCTGCGTGCTCTGCAAGGGGCTTTATACCAAGGGATTTGGCCATACAGTCGCCGCCGCAATGCCATTTGCAGAAACAGTCGGCACAAAAAGAAATGTTTTTGACTTGCAGCTCCAACAGTCCGGCCATAGTTTCCCGATCAAAAACAAAACCCCCTGTTTTTTCATCATATTTGCCGTAAATATACCGCTTGGCCCGGGAATCCCGGTAGGTACAGATTTCATAACAGGAGGTTACATTTCCTTCAGCGGTAACGGTAAATCCGTTGCTGCATACGCCGCAAAAGCATTGACAAATGGTATTGGCTCTTTCGCCGGAATAAACAAGACGCGTGCCTGTTCCTTGCATTTCCTGCTGTGCTTTCAGGAACTCCCGCACAAATATTTCCGGATGAGGCGTTGATTGCTTGGTATCAAGCGCCCGGCCCACTTCAAACATCGGCTCCAAATGGAGCAACTGACAGCGGGGATAATTTTCTTTGACAAAAGCCGCCATCTCCCGCAAACGGGAAACGCTGCTACCGGTTATGGTCGCCCGGATTCCATATTGCACACCTGCCTGATCAAGCCGTTTCAAGGTATGGTCAACGCTGTCAAATGTTCCGCTGCCGTCTGCCCGCGGTCTTTGTTGATTCTGAATATCGGGGAGAATGTCGGAAGACACATTGACATCGGAAATCCAAGCCACCAGGTAGTCTAAACAGTCCTCTGACATCACGCCGTTAGTAGCTGTACTGATGACGTATTTAAGATTATCCCGCTCCGCCACGCTGCTGATATAATCGCAAACCTCCCGCACCACCTCCAGCGCGGTGAAAGGTTCGCCGTTACCGTGGAAACCAACGCTGAACAAATTTTGTTTTTTGATTTTGGCATTAGCGGCTATGAAATCTATCGCCGCGCGCGCAGCCGGTAGGGACAGTCTATGGCCGCCTTCCCCGGCGGAAGCGTAGCAATAACGGCAGCGCAAATTGCATCTATCGGTGGGAAACAGCGTAACCCTGGTCGGCGCAAACTCTTCATCTACCGGGGGATATTGGCAATCCTCAGCAAAAATCCCATGTTTCTCAAGGATGTCAATAACACCCTGTTGGGTCTCCTGTAATGGTAAGTCGCTCAACCTCCGGCTAACAGCGTCCTTTGCGTCATGATTTACCACTGCTATAAAATTTTTCAGGGGCGCGTATAATATTTCGCCCGCACTGTGGGGAAGAAAAAATAGCTCCGGTTTCATAGCTGTTCCTCCCTAAAATCTCTATATTTACAACTTTAACATGAACGCCAATTTATTTAAATGGTTTTGCCCAGTTTAATCAGAATTGTGCTAATTTTGAACAAAATTTTACTCTCTTTGCTTTCATCAATCTTTAAAGAAATGGATGGTATGTAAACAGCAGGTAAAAATCATAGGACGACAAAAACCCGCGGCTCGTTTCCACCAGCTCCGGGCAGGCGGATATTCCTTCCTGACCCAGCGTTTCCCAATCAAACAGGTATTCCCTATCATATATTAACTCCTGATTCTTTGCCGCGGAGCTGGCGAGGACTCCCGCGGACATATCCCGCGCAGCCGCCCTGTAAACGGCCTCAAACTCATCCAGAGAGGAGGGCGGCGTAAGAGTTCCGGATTTATAACGCGCGTCCAACCCTTCGTACACACGATTAAAAAACGCGACCGGGGCCAGCGAGCGAACCCGGATATACGGCGTCGGACTGGAATTGTCGTAGTTGACCACGGCGACGCTGTCGCATACCCATGTCTCAGCCAGCCGTGTCTTAAGCGCTTGTTCGATTTTTTCTCTGTCCACCACCGTCTGGCCGTTGATCTCAATACCTTTGAACGCCAGCGCGTCTGCGAGGTCGGTAAAGTATTGCTCCAACCAAACAGGATTTTTGCCCTCCGCGCTGTCCCAGCTTCCGATATCCGGCATCATCAACTCCGCAGCCGCGTCGTTAAAACCCTTATCGGCCATATACTGCCCTGCATGGGGTAAGAACACGTTCATATACTCGTTAAGCCCCCCAAAAACACCGGACAGAGACCAGTCCAGCGTCTTTTCGCCACCGATCCCGGTTTGATAATAGAGGGTCACAGGGATTTCGATCCGGTCGGCTGTGTCCATACGGCAGAGCTTGGCATAGTTTTCACTGATATATGCCTGCGCTCCTGAATGTGGCGTATATTGAGCAATGCCTAACCGATCGAGGCTGTCTGCTCTCGGATCGGGCAGCAGCAAAGTGATATCTAGGCCGTAGTCCTGAAAAACAGGATTTTTGTAGGCCGCCTGCTCCGCCGCCGCCAGAAACAGTTGGTCGTCCGAAACCTCTTTCGCTAAACCGGGTAGCAACTCCGGGAACTTCAGCGCCAATGTGTCCAAAATTTTCTGTTGTTCCTGGGACAAAGCTTGTACTTTGGCAGCCGGAGCGGACGGAGTTGAGGCGCCGGGAGTATTTGGCGACCGTGTGGATATTCCCGCTCTGTGCTCACTATCGGTGAGCGCTGCCTGGCCGTCGGCTACATAATCCTGATTCAGCCAACCCGGGATCAGTACAACAACGATGATTGCGACAAATATGGCTATCCCGCCAATCATACCCCCGCTTATCCGTTCACGCCGGCGCTCATGAGCAGTTCCTTCTTTCAGTTTATCACCGGATGGGTTTTGCTTCATTGCGTCACACTCCTATTCCCGGCCAAGACCATCCGAGCCGATAGATACATAGAGATATTCAGTACCAAAGCCGGGAAAAACCCTCCCAGCCATACCCGTCCCTCCGGAAACCAACCCAGAAACAGAACAGGCCATGCCGCCAATACGCATAATAACGCGGGACAAAATTCCATAACCAGAAAAGCGCTTGTGGTTATCCGCGGAAACCGAAACAATGCCCAAAGGACACACAGTGGCAGGAACGAGAGGACCAGCCCATGGATAAACACAAGAAAAAGGGCTTGTGGAACAGGTGTTGTCAGGAATCGGCCCACCAGACCTTCAAGGCCCGGACTGGCCAACAATACCCCGGCGATCCCTCCGGTCAGAGCGTAGCTAAAAATCACAATCATATTTTGGGATTTAGAAAGGGTCCGGATAAAAGAATACTCCCGTCGCAGAGAAACTATTGAAAATACTATGATCGGCAGTATCAGAAAACCTTTGAGCATCGCCGGGAAGACCAAGGCTCCGTTGTACGGTCCTCCTACCGTAGATGGCCATCGGAGGACAAAGGCAATAATGGCCCACAGGATTTCTCCGGTCACAGCAGCCAGCAATAAGAATCCAAGACATTTCACCGCCGGGTAAGTCAACCATATAGGTATCTTGTGTTCATTGGCTATGTGGATCTCCGGTTGATTCTGTTCCACCGAAGAATGCCCGTTTTTTTGGCGCGCTTTTTCAATAGCCAGCAAGTTAAAAACATTTTCCAGATATTCGGTAAAACCTATTTCTCTGTCCGTGGTTTTACCAAGCGGCATATCTAATACTGTTTCCGACAAGCATTGTTCCATTTCGGACCGCATCAAGGTGCGCATCTCTTCGCTGGACTGTTCCATCACGAATTTGATAATCCCCGGAAACAACTTTTTGGGTGGCGACACCGCCCCGCGCAGCCATTTATATACCAGCGTCCTGTCCCGATCGACGTACTGTTCCGCCAGTACTGCCGGAGGGGTCTGAGTGTATTTGAAGATAATCTTTAACGCGGCGGCAAATGTAAATTGTTCTTCCCTGCCGCTTGTGCAATTGGGCTCAGACTCCGGAGGAATACTACCGCCAATATTATGCGGTTCCGGATTGGCGGCGGATACATTTTTCTGTGCCCTTGCGCCAAGCAGCTTCCTGATGATCATCATCAAGAGTGTCCGGAAGATCGTCCAGCCTTTGGCAAAACTATGCAAGCCGCCCTTGATTTTGATTGAGGCGGGCGGTGTTGTGCCCTGCGGCGCCGAACCTGTCGGGGTATGTTGTATCTTAGCGCCGCAGTTGGGGCAAAAGACTTCGCCCCCGCAAAGCTGTTTGCCGCATGACGCACAGAACATGAGACCCCTCCTTCATCATCCCAATGCCGGAAGAAAAATTATCCAGCCATTTAATACAAGTTTACCATGTCAGTAAAAAGAATAAAATAAACCGGTTTAGGTCTTGATGAATTATTTCGCACTATTTCGCAAACTGTTCTGCTTTTTCATATTGATTTCATCGTCCGCAACTGCGCGAAGCAGTTGCTCTGCTTCCGGGCGCCCGTTTTTCTCCGCCAAGCTCAGCGCGTGTCGCCTAACTGATTGATGGTGCTGATATCTACGCCTTTTTCCAGCAGCAGTTCCGCGATCCCTACAAATCCATTGTCAACAGCAAATTTCAATGCTGTGTTACCCTGCCGAGTGGCGGCGTTAACGTCCGCGCCGGCTTTAATCAGCAATTCAGCAATCGCCTCGTATCCTCTGTAAGCCGCCCACATAAGCGGGGTTAAGCCGTCACTATTTGCAGCGTTGATATCCGCTTTGGCGGCAATGAGCATTTTAAGGCTATCGATATCGCCATAGACGACAGCGTTTATGGCCGGCGTATCGCCTTTTTTATCGGCGACATTGAGGCCTGCGCCCGCTTGGATAAGGGATGCCGCCAACTGTTTGAAACCCTTTTTTATTGCGAGCAGTAAGGCGGTATCACCCTCCCGGTCGGCAATAAATAAATTGGCCGCATCGCGCAGAAATTTTTGCTGCTCCCGTTCAGATGGCAATTCTCCCTGGCGCAGCTTTTTCAAGAACGATTGTGTCAAATCAGCGCTAAAGAACATCTCTATCCCTCCATACTATTTCAGCCTGAAAAATGACCGCAGGCCGAAAAACACACAACATATCCCGCAGATCATGGCGCCAAAAAAGAGGAAGAACCTGCCTCCGCCCGCCTCATAAGCAGTCCGGTAACTGGAAAGGGTGAGCATTAACCCCAGCAGGAGGAAGGCGGCGCCGCCCGCCGTCAGCTTGATTGCCTGGCCCCGCAGCGTTTTTAACGCTGCGGTTAAGAACATCGTGGCGTCGGATGGCGGGCAGCCTTCGGCGAGCATGGCGTTTAGAACGGCATCTTTCCCATTGCCTTCCTTTAATTTCATTTCGCAGGAAATCTCCCATTTACGGCGACTTACATTTGGAGCGCTCTGATTCATCGCTGTTTGCCCCCTTTGTGTTACTGTCTCTGTGCTCTGATAAAGCTGACCACCTGGCGCGCTATCTGGGCGCCGCATTTTTTGCCGCACATTCCCACCATCCTCTGATTATCGCCGCCGAAAACGTAAAAGCCAATTCCTTGTTCATGCCGGGCGTGCAGATTGGCGGCAACCGCGTCGTTTACCAGCAGCACGCCCTCCACTTCGACCCGCGCTTTCCCCGACATGCCCGATGATAAATAGCGCATCACCCGATTACCCTCGTCAATCAAAATAAAATGACCTTTTAGTTTTATGGGCACGTCCATCTTTGATAAATCCGCGGGAAGGCCAGCTTCATTCAGCCCCGCCGACAAACCATGGAGAAATTCTGATTTGACGGTGTGCGAAACATTCTGATCCGCTGTCTTGGTGATCGCGCCGGCGATATCCCAGTCTTCGCTCATGCTTCCCTCTGCCGCAGGAACGGGAATCTGGGCGGTCTGCCGTTGATTTTGCGCGGCCGGCTGCCCTTGGGCGCCGGAAAAGCCTTCCGTCCGCAGCCCCGCATTTGTCCCGCTTTTTTTAACCACCACGCTGCCGGCCGGAAAATCGTGAAAGGCCTGATGTTTTTCCGTGAAAGCGGCAATCAGACAGCCGATACAAAAAAAGACTACCGATAATGTTTTCATCGCTGCTCTCCCCAGCGCGTTGACGAAGGAAAGCCGGCCGCCGTCCAGACTGGTCACTTTGATGCCAACGGCCATTTTGCCGAGGGTTCCCTGCCTAGGCGAAGATTCCATAAAGGCTGAGTACAACAACATGAGAGCAAACATAAACCAGAAGATTACGTGGGCCCCGCTGCTGTCCGAGGTTTCAAAAGTTACCCCGCCAAGCAGGACAAAAAACAGTAACATGAAAACCAGACTGAGAATAACGCTGTCAATTAAAAACGCCGCCACCCTGCTGAAAAAACCGGCGTAAACGGGCATCGCTACCGTTTGAGTATTTATGGCTCCTCCCGACGGGACAGATGTTAACCCAGTCTGGATTTTGCTCCCACAGTTGGTGCAGAAGATCTCATCTGTGGCAACCGCCTTACCGCACGAAACGCAAAACATGAACACTCCTCCTTGAAAAACGATGTTTTCAGTTCCCGTTCCTTTGGGGTTAAGCCTCAATCTGACGCTCTCATCTTCAAAATAAATCGGCGGCTTTGACAGGCAAAAAACTCTTTTCGGTTGATAGCCGCCGCTATGTGTTTTTAGCTGAAAACACCACTTCGACCCCATTCTTTTATTTTTGTTTCGGAGCCGCCGTAAACTGATAATCCTGACCACCAACATGCAACGTCCCGGCAGCTTCTTTGGCAGAAGTAAATTTAACCTTACCCTTTGTAGAATCAAAAGTAGAAAACTCAAAAGAATTCTTTTTGATTGAGTAATCACCGTCGGTAAACACAAGCGTTACTTTGGTGTCGCTCCTCAGCTCGCCGGTATAGTGCATCAATTGTACGGTCGGTACCTTTTTTCCATCATTGCTCACAGTAAAATAAACTACCCAGTTTTCAGTATTTCCGTTGCCATGAGTGACGGCTACATTTGCTGTCCAGTCACCGGGCTGAGGTTGGCTGGCCTTTGACGAACCGCAGCCGGCGCCGGCAAATAAAAATATGATTGCTAAAATCAGAAGCAAAAGATGTTTGCGCTGGATGATTCTCAAACTCATTTTTTTAACCTCCCCGACTGTGCTAAACATACTTTCTCATGCCTGCTTAACCGACTGCCCCCCTCTCTCTATCATCCGGTTGCCCCTATTTTACGTGGGCTGAAGTAAAAAATGGTGGCATAAAAGTGGCATTTTCAAAAATGCCACTTTTATGCCACACTATGACGATCCGGCGCCTCGTTGCCGCCGGGCACTCAATAGGCGCCGCCTGCTCAAAGCCGCCGTTCCTGTAATAAGCGGTATACCGCATGGAAAAGTCTCGCGTAATTATTGTTGATATAAACCGGTTTGTATTTTTATAGATTTATTTTCCGGCTTTAGATATAATGGCCTTAAGCAGATAACGCAAGGAGGCTGTTGCAGATGAGCCAAACAGCGAACCGTTTAAGCCCTCCGGCGTTTCCGGATTCGGTGGTGGAACGGCCGGAGGTCAACAAGGCGATCGACGATGCGATGCAAAAAAACGTTGTATTTATACATGCGCCGGCAGGATTCGGCAAAACCATCGCCATGAGCATGTGGCTGTCCTCAAGCGGTCTGCCCGCCGCTTGGATTCCCTTGACCCTCTATGACGACGAGCCGGCGGTTTTTTGCCGCTACCTCCTGATGGCCTTGGCCGGGTTTGACAGCGGCGCGGCTGAAGCCGCCAAAGCGGCCCTCGATGACCCCCAATTTACCGCCGCGCCCTTTGAGTTTTTTTTCCGGGTTGTTTCCTTCCTCCGGGTTGAAAACACCGGCGGGATCATCGTCATGGATGATTTCCATCTCCTCCGGGACCCCGATATATTGAACAAACTTCCGTCGCTGATTAAAAAACTGACCCCCGTACATAAGCTCGTCATACTCAGCCGGCTGAACCCGCCCGTAAGTTTTTACGACCTGACGGTGAAAAATCAGCTTGGCGAAATCAGCGCAAATACTCTTCGGTTTACTAAAAAGCAAATTCTGGCCCTTTACCAAAGTTTCGGCATTAGCCTGAGCCAGATTGAAGCGGCTGAGATAGAGGAAAAAACCGGGGGCTGGGCCTTGGGATTGGGCGCCGAGCTGCTCCCCATAAAAGCCGGTGGAAGCGAAAGCTTTTTAAGCCACGCCGCAGGTGAAAAGTATATTAACGGCTATTTACAAAGCGAGATTTGGGATAAATGGGACGCCGGTACACAGGAGTTTCTGCTGCGGACTTCCATATTGGAGGATCTGCCGCCCGAGCTTTGCGACAAGCTCGGTAACCGCGACAGTGAAAAACTTCTGACCCGCTTGATGAACGACAGCGGTCTGGCTATCCGTCTGCCTGACGGTTCATTCCGCTATCATCATATCCTGCGTGATTTTCTGCGCCGGATCGCAGAGGAGCAAGGGCTGGAATTATCCGAATGTTATGTTACTTCGGCGGACTATCTGTTTGCAAAAGGCAAATTTAACGCGGCGCTGGACTACTATGTGCAAAGCGGAGATTTTGAGGTTCTCAATAAATTCTCCTACCAAATCGCAGGTTATAATGCAACCGTAGACAGCGTTGAGGAATATTGTAATTCTATTGTCAATCTTTTAATTAATAAATTACCGGTTACAATTATTGAAAACAATCTTATGGTGCTGGCAGCGTGTGTCTGGGCAAGCTTGACAAATGGAAACTTCGAACAATACAAATACTGGTATGCGATGCTGCAGTCACAGATGGCCGATGAAAAAAACGTCGACCCATGGTTACAGGCAACTATTATGCTGTTTCAATTTCCTAATCCGTTGAACAGCGTCCGTGATATTTTAAAGCACGCCAACTTTGCGGTTGACCCTTCCATTATTGAACAGTTGCCGTCGCCGACCGTCACCTATAACTTCCCCTTTTTCCACCGGGGGCATCGGGATTACTCCGATCTTACAGATCAATGGGAAGAACTTGTGCCTGCGTACATCGCCGCGTTCAACGTTATTTCACATAATATGATCGCTTTGATAATGGATGGGGTGCTAAGCGGTCTATTCTATGAACAAAATAAACTGGCGCCGGCAAAAGAGAAAGCCCTCAAGGTTTTAAGCCTGTTAGATGAAAACTCTCACGCGGAAATTTGGTTTACCTCCCTAATGCACCTGGCTATTATCGCCTTTGCCGAAACTGATGAAGAAAGCGCCTGGCAGGCTATAAGTCAAGCAAAGTCTATCCTTGAGCGCAGAGGGCTCTATCTGCTTAAAAATCTTAACGCCGTCGTCACAAAATACCGGCTTTATAAAGGTAACCGCGCCGCGGCCCAGGAATGGCTTTCCCGTTACGCGGCAGGCGACAGCGGCGAGATAAAATTCTATCAGCTTTACCAGGCCCTCACCACCGTACGCGCCAGAATCGTCCGCGGCCAGTTTACCGCCGCGCTGGTCCTGCTGGCAAAGCTGGAGAGATTAGTCACCGACTACCGCAGGCCCCTTGACCGGATGGAAGTACATATTTTGCGGGCACTGGTTTTTTGGCACGGGAAGCAGCGGCTTAGGGCGGTCGAAAGTATAGAAAAAGCGGTGCTTCTGGATCAGCCATACGGCTTCATAAGGATATTCGCCGACGAGGGCGCGGCGGTGATCCCCATGCTGCAAAAGCTGTATAACCGCTTGTCCCGCAGACCGGAGCAGTCGGAAACGGCGGTATTTGT
>WQUS01000198.1 GCA_009781965.1 Bacillota bacterium
TACTGTTCAGCATCAAGCCGGCCCGTAAAGTTATTAACCGTGCGCTCATACTCTTCGAGAAATCGCTTACGGTTAATAACTTTACGGGCCTGGGCTACGGCTAACAAACAAAGGGTCTGACCAGTAACGTTCACACGTTACTGGTCAGCATCGAGCCGGCCCGTAAACCCGTTAACCGTGCGCTCATGCTCGCCGGGAAATCGCTTACGGTTAACGGGTTTGCGTGCCTGGGCTATGAGTACTAACAAGCACAGGGTCTGACCAGTAACCTCAGCTTTTCTCCAACGCGTTTTTTCTGCCCGGGTCATTCAACAAGCCGCGAATACTGAATGAGATAACCATACACAAACCAAATAAAATAAAGACCAGGTAAAGGTTTGCCGCCAGGTAGGATATAACCGCCCCCGCAACCGGAACGGAGAATATAACCTTGCCGACAATATTTGCCGCGTATACTATATCTTTATCCGGATCCGGGTTGTTCACTCCTTTCGTTTGAAATCCTCTGGCGCCGCTGTTATTGTAATTGTCATAGATGTTGATTACCTTGTGCGTCACTGAAGTGTTGGCGTCAAGCATATAAGTTACAACATCGCCCACTTTAATTTGCTGCGGATCTATATGCCGCACCAAAATAAATGAGGCTTTGGGTATCTCGCTTTGCATACTGGAAGTTAAAACAGTAAAGTACGAGTAGCCCAGAAACATTTTCGGCGCTCCGCTGCGCGAGCTAAATCCTAAAGCGGAAAGCAAAATAGCCCCGATAGCCAGGAAAAACAGCAAATCTGAAAGAATAGCAATGGGGCTGCGTAATTTCTTTTCGGAACGGGACAACTTAAACAAACCGAAACGTTTTGGCGATGCGGAAGCTGCTGTTTGCTCTGCCAGAGGCAGTTGTTCCGTCACCGGCATTTGTTCCGCCACAGACATTTGTTCCGCCTCGGGTAATTGTTCTGTCGCGGATAATTGTGCCGCCGCAGCTTGGCTAGACGATACCTCAGCCGGAACCTCATTCAGCTCAGGCGTCACATCTGCCAGGGACTCCGGTTGTGCAGATGTAACATCGGTCACCGGTTCCGGTTGGAGCAGCGCCGCTTCAGCTAATGATTCCTCCGGTTGATCCAAGATCAGCTCTTCCATATTATCTGACGAGCCAGACATCAAATCTGCCAACAGTTCATTCAAGTCAGTCAGCAAATCGGCAAACGGCGCCGGCGTCGGCGATTTAAAATCAACCAGTAAATCAGTTAAACCAGTTACCAAATCCGCAAAGGGCTCCGGCTGGTCCAATGCCGAATCCAGCCCCGACTCCGCTTGAACCGCCACTAATTCCGAGGCCGGTTCCGGCGAAGCTAATACCGGCTCCGCCACAGGCTCCGGCTGTACCGACACTGATTCTAAGACTGGCTCCGACGAAACTAATACCGGTTCCGCCACAGGCTCCGGCTGAAGCGGTAATACCTCAGAAACCGACTCCGGCGAAACTAATACCGGCTCCGCCTGTTCCGGCACTGATTCTGAAACCGGTTCCGGCGAAACTAATACCGGTTCCGCCACAGGCTCCGGTTGAACCGGCACTGACTCTGAGACCGGTTCCGCCTGGTCAGGTGCTTTGTGCTGAGAACTTACCGCCCGCTCGTTTAAAAATTCGAGATTCAGCTCCTGCAACGTTTTCAAACCCATTCAATTCACCTCCTAACGCTTGGTCGTCACTATTCTGTCTACTGTCACAATCCTGTTTACCGGAAGTGTTTTCGCTATCAGCTTTTAATACCATCAGTTCCCGGGCTTCATTTACTACTTGTCCAATTGCTTCATATGCCCGGCCAACTTTTTTTCGGGCCCGGCCAACAATTCTATCCGCTTCGGCGCGAGCTTCCGCTACATTCTTTCTTGCCAGTACATCCGCCTCCAGCAAAATCTTGGCGATTATCTCGGCGTTTAAAGCAAGCTGCTTGCCTGTTTTCAATTCCTGATAATCCCGTGTCAGTCTTTCGTACTTATCGCTGATCGTTTGATTTTCACTGTAAGCCGTTTGATACGCTTCCCGGAGCTTATTAACGTAATGTTCCACCTCCGCTTTATTGTAACCCTCTTGCTGGGTGGCAAAGAAAACATCAGGTAATGATTCCGGGTGCATCAAGGTCAGCTCTTCCGAGGTCTCTGACAAACCGGACGTCAAATCAGCCAGCAGTTCGGTTAAGTCAGTTACCAAACCGGCCAGAGGCTCCGGTGAAATCTCCGGCGCATCCGGCGCAAGGTCTGCCAGATCAGGCATTTTATATTGGGAACTTGTCTCGCCTTTGTTTTGAAAGTCGCGATTCAGCTCCTGCAATGTCTTTAAGCCCATTCACTAGCCTCCCGACGTTGGCCGTTACCCTTATGCTCATCAATGTTGTCTTCGGCGTCAAGATCAATATCAACCTCGCTCAGCAACAGCTTCTGGGCCTCAGCCACTACTTCACCCATAGCGTCATAGATGCGGTCAATATTTTTTTGCGCCTGGCCAGTAATCTTATCCGCTTCCACACAAGCTTCATCTATTATCTTTCTTGCCAATATCTCCGCGTCCAACAAAACCTTGGTGATCACCTCAGCATTCAAGCCGCCCTGCTTTTCTGCTTCTAATTTTTGATAATCCTGCATCAGTGCCTCGTACTTACTGCTGATAGTTTGGTTCTCATGGTAAGCCGTTTGATATGCTTCGCGGAGCTTGCTAATGTAGTTATCCACATCCGTTTTATTGTAACCTTCGCTTTGCGTGGCAAAAATAACTTCCGCCATAACCAGTTCACACTCCTTATCTCGGTAACTTATGGATCCCCCATCGTAATTATCATATCATTCACTCTTAAGCATAAAAGATAAGTCGTTTTAAAGTCAACCTATTTTTAAAAATTTATTAAGAAAATTAACTTCAAAAGAAGAAAATAAGAATTAAAAAGGTATGAATTTAACTAAAAAAGCTGTTTTTCTTTTGTTTTATGGTATAATATGTAATATGCAAAAAAAAACGGTTTAATTAGCAAGGAGTAATATGGACGAATCAACATTGCTTTCCATCAAAGAATTCTCCGCCATCACAAAAGTAAAACAGTCTACTCTTAGATATTACGACGAAATAGGGCTTCTTCCTCCTTCTGCCCGCGGAGATAACAATTACCGTTACTATAACCCGGAGCAACTTACTACATTAAACTTAATTAATGTGCTTGTTGATTTGGGTATTCCGTTAGCGGCAATTAAAAAGCTAACCGAATATAGATCGCCGCAATCGATAATCGAACTGTTCCAACAACAGGAGAGCCGGCTGGATTACCAGTTAAGTGAGCTGCGCAGGGCATATTCGATAATTCATACTTTCCGTAAGAATATCCTGCACGGACTGATGGCGCCGGAAAACGACGTCAGGATAGAAATGCTGCCCGAGGATAATTATGTCCTCGGCCCCAAAAATAGATTTAAAGACGATGATACTTTTTACAAGGGATATGTAAAATTTTACAGTTCGGCTGCTGAGAATAAGAACAGTTTAAAATTCCCCATCTGCGGATATTACGAAGACATGAACGAGTTTTTGAAAAATCCATGTCTGCCCGCCAGGTTTTTTTCTTTAGATCCATTTGGAGACAGCGTCCGCCCGGCAGGCAAATATCTTGTCGGTTACAATCGCGGTCATTTTAGCGAACTCCCCAATATTTCGCAAAAGATGTTCGCCTATGCCAATGAAAATGGCCTCCTTTTTAAAGGGCCGGTGTATGTAATATGCCTATTAAATGAAATAAGCATTATGGATCCCAAACAACATTTAGCTCAGGTCCTGGTAAACGTGTCAGGGAATAAAAAGTAAGCACTGATTCTATAGTGTTGAGTTTTGACATTTAACCCTATTTTCCATTAAAAGGATTTTAGTATGATATTTAGAATATTATAATGTAAATTTCCTTTAGTGGGAGGAAATGTCATTATGATATTCAAAAGATTTTGGCATAGCTTAAGGCTTTACGTCATCCTTGGCTCAGAAAAAAGAGCTGACTATTTAAGGAAAAAAAAGATTTGTGCGGCGATTGGTAAAGACGTGGCCATTATGAACAGAATTGTGCCCTTGTACCCAAATTTAATAAAGATACACAATAATGTTCGAATAGCTTCCAATGTTAGTTTTATAACCCATGACACAACCCATCATGTGTTAAATAGGATGGGACACAGCATAAAAAAATCACATCAGGAAGTTATTGGTTGTATAGAAATATGTGACAATGTTTTTATTGGAGCGGGTGCTAAAATATTATATGACACCAGAATTGGCCCTAATGCGATCGTCGCAGCAGGAAGCGTGGTAACGAAAGACGTCCCCCCGAATACCGTGGTTGGAGGAGTACCGGCTAAAGTGCTTTGCAGCCTTGAAACATTTTTGGCGAAAAGAGGCGCCGAAACCGCATACCCGGCCGAACTTAAACCGTCGCATCAAGAGGTATGTCCCGAACTGGCGGAATGGATGTGGACTGATTTTTACCAAACAAGAGTGGAAAAAGAAGACGGTTAACCCAGTTCTCGGTAAGCGTGTCAGAGAATAATAATTAGACGTCGTTTCTACATAATAATCAATCAACTGCCTTGTATACTCAAAGATGGGAGTGATGTTAATATGTCGGAAACTACTGTAAAACTTTTGATTAATGACGGAAGTTCTGGTGATCAGGTTATCGATCTTAGGGGCCTGCAGGGAGAACCCGGGCCGGCTGGTCCGATGG
>WQUS01000199.1 GCA_009781965.1 Bacillota bacterium
AAAGGCAACAAAAAATCCCGAAATGTCGGAATTTCTGCAAAATGCTTCAGGTCTTAATATGCTTTCAACCGTTTTGTGTGCCTTTTATCAGACTTTTAGGATAACAAATAGCCCCGGTATAGACCGGGGCATTGGCGGTATTAAGTTATATCAGTACACCGAGTAATTCCTTTAATGATTCCAGCATATCTTCTTTGCCTGGATCCCAAATTAGGGGACAGTCCTGTAGTTGTTTTTTTTCAGTCACCAGTTGGGTAGCAAAAGCTAGACACGTTTGCTCACCGCACAGGCGGCAATTTGATGCTTTTGGTAACCATCCGTATATTACTAGGGGGGCTGGTCTTGAGCGCCTCTCATAAAGCGGCGTTATGCTATCTTTTGCGGCATATGTCTCATTTATTAAATCTTTTAGCCATTCAACTATTTCAAGCGCATCATTATTGTCAAGTGCTTTGGCCACGGTTAGTTCCCGTGGATAAAGGCTAATTAGCCTTTCATCCTTTGTTAAAGACAGAACTTTGCCCTGATGATTATAAATAGCATTTTTAAAAATTGCATTAAGATAAGGCATTATTTCAGAAATATCGGTAGAAAGAATAGCCCTGAATCTTATTTTATCCGGTACTATTACACATGGCGCGACACTCATTATTTTGATATCTTTTAAAAACATTTCTCACCCTCATATCTCTGAAGTGTTTCTATAATCTACAATATTAATTTTTCTACTATCTTTGCACCACACGGGTACTATTTGACCAGACCTCATTTATGCCTTCTTATTTCGTTTTCCGCAAGTAATAATAATTCCGCTGGTTCCAACGCTTCGCCGTCTTCAAATACTGGTTCCATAAAATAAGTACATCCACTATAAAATTTATTTTCTTCTGGCTTTATGTATATGCGCATGACGAAACACCTATTATTAGACATAAACCCGCAATGCTCACAACTTCTCATTAATAACACCCCCAAAATTCTTATCTTTATTTTAGGTAATCGCTTAATTCAAACTTAATGGTCAATCCAGTTCGTGAGCATTTCATAACCCATTCAACCTCCTCTTTAATAACAGGGATACAAAGTAAGAAAATTTACTTTATATGCCATTTATGTCATATAAAAGAGGTTGTGATGAGGGCAACTTATTGTAATTATCTTACTTTCCCTTAGTTATTAAGACGATTATTGTTATCAAAAGGATACAGTTGAAAAAGAAAGAAAAATGCTAAACAATCATCCCTCAGCAGCAAGAACTACCGCAGCCACAACCGCAGCCAAGATCTTTAATCTCTTTTAGAAGTGTATATTTGTCCAGCAACCCGTCGGGCAATTCCAGCAGCTTAAGAAACTCCTCGTTGCTCGGATAGCGTTTGGAGATGACGATTTTTCCGTCCACAACGACAATAGGCAAAACTGCGTTGCCTTCATCATCTAAACGCTCGAAAACGTCGGCATTGTTGATGAACTCCTGCAGACCGTCAGTGAGATTATAACGGTTTACCCTGACGCCGTTTTTGGCCAGCGTGTCTAAAACTGAAGCGACGCGCAGTAATTCAGGGTCAACAGCCGATCCGGAAAGTCCCGTGGGACAGCACATGGCCGGTTCATAAATGAACATGGTTTTCGTAAATTGCTCATTGCTGTTGGATTGTGTATTATTGCAACCGCAGCCGCTATCACAACAGTTGTTTTTACCTGAAAAAAACTTATCAAGATTGTCGGGCAATGTATAAGGTTTATCCACGCCAGGTTTTTCCCCATAAACAGCCTTTAGGATACCATCTACAATCATAGCGACAGGCGGCTGCTCGTATTCTTTGCCCTCATAAACAAATATCCGGCAATCTACGCTATCACCGCATAAATCACCGCAATCCGCGCAGTCGCTTTCCTTTACCTCACTGCAAATATCCACCCCGTTCACACGGATAGTCGGAGAACTGAGAAAGCGATATTTTTGCGCAAGTTCTTTTGAGGTAATATTGACCGAGTTTAACTTCACTTGATAGCCAAGCGTATCAAATACGCCGGACAAAACAGCAAGGGCTTTTTGAAGTGTTTCATCGGTTGCCATACACCGCTCGCAGGTGTTTAGATCCAGATATAAGAAATCAATATTGAGATTCTTAACAAGTAATTCTCCAACCACAGAGATTTCATTGCAAGAGCAAACAATATTACATCCGCAGCCAGCATTTGTCTTTAAATTTTCCATTATTGTTTCTCTCCCTTCACAATAGTTTTTAGGAGTTTTTAGGGTTTTGGTATTTATTCATCAAACAATAAGTCTAAAAACTCCTGTTTGCCAACGTTTTGCATATAATCAGCAATGGTTATATTTGCCAGGGCCTCTTCAACCGCACAGCGGTTAAAGAGCCTGCCCTGCAGCAATTGTGTCAGCTGTTCCAAGGGGGAGTTGCCTTCAAAGAAATCGCCCAGCAGGATTATGTTCCGCACAACACCGCCGGAGATGCTCAGTCTTGCCTCCACTAGCCCCCCTTGGCACCGCTTCTTTCTAACAATGTCCGTTGGCGGAAGGACACCATAATTCCATACATCGGTACGGTATTTAGAATCCGCTAATCTTTCAATGGCTTCCAGTTCTTTGTTTGTCGGCTCGTATCTGGTTAGATCCCTGTTGAATTCAGCGGCCAGGCGCCTTTTAAAATCAGCGGCCGTGATTGGTTCCGACAGGTAGCCGCTGATATTCGCCACGCGGCTTTTGACTGACTTGACGCCCCGCGCCGCCATTTTCTCTGGCTGCGGGTTAAGAGCCTTTCCCAACACGTTCAGGTCGCTTTGCCAGAGCAGGGTTCCGTGGTGCAGCACTTTGCTCTTGTACAAACACTGGGCGTTGCCGGATATTTTCCGGCCGTCAACCAAAATGTCGTTTCTGCCGCTAAAAACAGCGTCCACGCCCAAATCTTTCAGGCACCGAAGCACCGGTTCGGCAAAGAAAGCAAAACGCGTATCCCCGTCATGATTCCGGATCAGCGAAAAGTTTATGTTTCCCGCATCGTGATATACAGCACCGCCGCCGGTGATTCTCCGCACCACTTTGATACCCTGCTCGCGCACATAGTCAAGATTGATTTCCGCTAATGGGTCCTGGTTTTTACCCACCACGATTACCGGTTCATTTTGCCAAAGGATCAGGACATCGCCGTCAATCTGAGCGTGCTTTAAGAAATATTCCTCCAAAGCCAAATTAAAATAAGGGTCGGTGGCATCGTTTACGATATAGATCAAATAGCCCTCACCCCCGGCATTGTTTGGTTAGCGGTCGGGAACGGGGTGTCATTTGGCACAGCCGCAGTCTACCGTGCCGTTAACAATGCCCTCCCAGTCGGCAAGCACGTCATGGGTCCAGCAATCGTCGGCCCCGGCTGATTCACGCATGGTCAGGGCAAGAATGTAAGTTAATTCGTCCACCGTAGCGCCGGCGTCCAGCGCCCCTTTGAAGTGCTTCAATACACAAGGTTTGGAGCGGCCTTTGATCGACAGAGCAAAGCAGATCAGCTGATAGGTTTTCTCATCGATCTTTTTCTTGGCTGCGTACAGCTCATCAATCTCATCCAACTTTTGGGCAAACTCAGGAAAAAGCTCAGCCAGCATTCTCATCATCGTACCCCCAGTTTTCATTTTTTTTATTGCCCAGCCTTACTCAGACAATCGCGTCCATCTTCGCGCATATGGCACGGGAGATAATCTTAACCATATCCTGGTGGGCCTCGGTGAGGTCACGGCCGGATACTGTTTTGGACAGCGCTACTTCTGCGCCAAGTATTGCAGCTACATCTACAATGTCATGCACCTGGCCGCTGAACTTTTCGGTCGCGCATGTTGCACAATGTTTCGAGCAGCCTTCGATGGTGATCACCGGATATGCTTTGGCAAAATTGCGTTCCTCTCCGCCGCCGGCAATGTATAAAGGCAGGCACAAGGTAACGGCGCGATTCGGCCTTAATACTTCCATCACGCGGCGAGTGGCAAGCCTGGAAAGAGTGCCGCCCAAACATTCCTCACCGCTGCAGGCCAGGATACCTACCAGTTGATCAGCCATTTGCCGTCTCCTCCTTATGTAATTCATCGGCGCGCTGCGCAATTTTTACGGCAAATTGATCGACAATCTGCCAGCCCTCCTCGGTCAGCGTGGTGGCGGTACCGGCATGCTTACCTTTATGGAAGCGCATCTCGTCCATCGAACGGTATTGCTGCTTGACCAGACCTCCCGCTGCCTCCACACTTTTGGCGGCGCACAGCGAGGGACAGCCGTCCACTGTGATGCATGGCAGCCCCTTTACCTTCGCTATGGCTTCGTCCGTGCCTGTGACCAACTGGGCCAGGCATACCGTTTCGGTAGCGTCCGGATCGAGCCGCTCCGTAACCGTCAACGCCGCTTCACGCGCCATCAGGCCATATACTTTGCCAATCCCGCTGCAGGGAATAACCTTAACTTTAGACATGAAAATCATCCACCTTTCTTTTGAGGGCGGTGAAGTAGCCAGCAAATGTGTGCAGCAACTCTTTGTCGGCTGCAAAATCAGTCAGCTCGATTTCCGCGATCCATCCCTGTTCATACGGATTCTCGTTTAACAGTTCCGGCTTTTCCATCAGCTGTTCATTGACCGCAACGATCTTCCCGGATACTGGCGAAATAACCTCGAACACTGCCTTGCCGCTTTCCAGCGCGCCGGCTTCCTCAAACTGCTCAATTTCGTTGGCTATGGCCG
>WQUS01000200.1 GCA_009781965.1 Bacillota bacterium
TCGAGCCGGCCCGTAAAGTTATTAACCGTGCGCTCATACTCTTCGAGAAATCGCTTACGGTTAATAACTTTACGGGCCTGGGCTACTGGTACTAACAAACGTTGCATAGTGCTCGAACCTCGAGTTACTGTTAACCTTTTTTGGGAGAAATAATAATTTTGCGGTAAGGCTCCTCGCCTTCGCTAAAGGTATAGATATCGTCCCTTTTCTGCAGCGCGGTATGAATGATCCTTCTTTCCATGGAATTCATCGGTTCCAACACCACGTTGCGTCCTCTTTGTTTGGCTTTATAGGCCAGCTTGAAAGCCAGCTTCATCAGCGTTTCTTCCCGCCGTTTGCGGTAACCTTCAATATCAATAATAATTCTTTTCTTTTTTTCAGCGTGCTTATTGGCGGATAAATTTACCAAATATTGTAATGCATCCAGCGTTTCTCCCCGCCGCCCGATTAAAATACCCAAATCGGGACCGCTGATATTAATCAACACCATTTCGTTTTTTTCAACAGTTTCAATATCCACAGTCAATTTCATGGCCTGCATTACATTATACAATATTTCCTTAGCCCGGCCGCTAATGGTGGTCTTGGTTTTTACTCTTATCCGAGCCGGTTTGCCGCCTAAGATGCCGAACAAACCCTTGGTTGGTTCTTCCAGTACTTCAATCTCTACCTCGTCCCGGCTTAGCTTTAGTTCCCCCAAAGCAGTCTCAATCGCCTCATCCACTGTTTTGCCGGTTAATTCAATTGTATTAGATTCACCGTTCACTTCGAAGGAGCACCCTCCTTTATATGTCCCAACTGCTTATTCACTATCGCCTGCTGAATATAACCAAACAGGTTAAAAGTCGTCCAATATAACGCTAATCCGGCCGGCACGGTGGTACAAATATATGCAATAAATAAAGGCATCATAATCAGCATCGTGCGTTGCGTCTGATCCGTCGGAGATGTGGTCAGTTTGCTTTGTAAAAATGTCGTCACCCCCGCCAAAATAGGAAACAGTAAAGTTTGTGGTTGGGTAATAGAAATATGATACACTTGACTTATATCAGGGACCCACAAAAATCTGGCATGATCTGGATCGACCTGTAAACGATATAATGCTCTATATAAAGCCATTAAAATCGGCATCTGCACTATGAGAGGCAAACAGCCGAGCATTGGATTGACGTTATTCTCCTTGTAAAGCTCCATGACTTTTTCCTGGGCTTTTTTGGGATCCTTTCCCTTATATCTGTCCTGGACTTCTTTAATTTTAGGCTGCAGCTGAGTCATTTTGCGCATGGAAATCATTTGCTTATGAGTCAGCGGCGCTAAAATAAGCTTAATTAATACGGTTAATAGGATAATAGCAATACCGTAGCTCGGTATGCCGGCAGCTACCGTCAAGTGATAAAACCAGTTGATCAGGCCGGTCATAAAGCCTACCAAAGCGCCCCATAATTGGACCAAACCATCCTCTCCTTCCTGCCCCGAACTAAAATAAAAAAATACCGGAGCCTCAAAAACAATTTGCCTTACTGTTCAGTGTTCGTTGATCCATAAAGCCCCGGCAAGCAAAACTATTAACCGGAAGCGATTTCTCGAAAGAACATGAGCGCACGATTAATAGTATTGCGTGCCGGCTCGGTGCTCAACAGTGACGCGTGAACAGTTGCCAGATTTGCCACCCGTTTAAACCGGATCATATCCTCCGGGATGAAAGGGATGACATTTTATAATGCGAAGCAGCGTTTTGATAATCCCTTTGCCTGGTCCGTACTTGTTTAACGCTTGAATCGCATACTCGGAACAAGTGGGATAAAATCTGCAGCTGGGTCCCTTTAGTGGGGATAAAAAAACTTGATAGAATTGAATGATTCTAATCAATAGTGTTTTCATCCGTTAATTTCCCTTGTCAATTTTTTATTTATTCTGTACGTTAGATTTTCCACGCTCTCCTGTACTTTCAAAAAAGGCTGGTTATTAATGCCTTTACGGGCAATGAGAATATAGTCATAACCGTCTTTGAACCATTGTTTGTTTTCCCGGCAAACTGCTTTTAAACGCCTCTTGACCTTGTTTCTTTGCACCGCCTTACCAATTTTCTTACCAATGGAAAAACCAAAGCGTCGGTAAGTAAAGTTGTTAGGCAAACAAAAAACAACCACAAAGCGATTGGCCAGGGAAAATCCTTGCTGATAGATTTTTCTATATTCTTTGTTTTTTTGAAGCAAATATTGTTTTTTCATACCGAAAAATACAATTAACAAAAGGCCACTTTTAGGAAGCGGCCTTATGCACTTAATCTCTTTCTCCCTTTATTTCTTCTGCTCTTAATAACATTGCGCCCCGATTTAGTTGACATTCTCTTTAAAAAACCATGTATCTTTTTTCTTCTGCTCTTTTTGGGCTGAAAAGTATTTTTCACGTAAACACCCCCTATAGCTGTATCCATGACATTATTAGATAATATTTGGAAAAACCGGACGTACTCGTTTATTATATATTATCGGTTTTACCCCAGTCAAGTATTCTTTGCCGCTATTCCCACGTTAGTCAAGGTTTTTGTTACTGTTCATTCGTTACTGCCGGTTTAAGCCTATGGAACCGTATTGAACATATGATTAAATTTTGATATGATTTAGCTTAGCACTATGGCAGATGTTTATACACAGGCTGTAAATGAATTGTACATAAATAATCTTTCTGATTGGAAATAAATTTTTTAAATATTTAGTTAATTTAGGAGGATTTATCATTGACTACTGCCAAAATCATAGCCATATGGAATAAAGCAGTCGAGCAGCTACAAGGCATACTTAGCCATCAATCATACGAAACCTGGATTGTACCCATGCAACCGGCAGGCATCAAAAACAATGTTTTTTATATTGTGGTGCCTGATCACTTTTCAAAAGATTGGTTAAACAGCAGCTACGCGCCCTTATTTAAGGACATCATCAGCCAGATAATCAACAGTAAAATGAGCGTACAGTTTATTTTGCACGATGAATATCAACAACCAAATCATCAGAAAGAACCGGCTTTGCGCGACGACGAGCTAAGCAACAGCACCTTAAATCCAAGGTTTACCTTTGATAATTTTGTGGTGGGCAACAGCAACCGGTTTGCCCACGCCGCCTGTCTGGCGGTAGCCGAATCACCGGCTAAATCATATAACCCGCTGTTTATCTACGGCGGCGTGGGATTGGGCAAAACCCACCTGATGCATGCCATCGGGCATGTGATTAGAAAAAAACTTATCAACAGTTATGTGGCTTATGTTACTTCGGAAAAATTCGCCAACGATTTAATCGCCGCCATTCGGGAGCAAACGACGGTGGATTTTAAGAATAATTACCGCAGTGTTGATATCCTGTTAATTGACGATATTCAGTTCATAGCCGGTAAAGAAAGAACCCAGGAAGAGTTTTTCCACACTTTCAACACCCTGTATGAAGCCAACAAGCAAATTATTATTTCCAGCGATCGCCCGCCCAAAGAGATACCCACTTTGGAAGACCGGCTGCGCTCCCGTTTCGAATGGGGATTACTTACTGATATTCAAGCGCCTGATTACGAAACCAGGATTGCCATTCTGCAAAAAAAGGCCCAGGTAGAGCATTTACATGTTTCCAATGAAGTAATTAATTTTATCGCCGACCGGTTTAATTCCAACATCCGGGAGATGGAAGGCGCTTTAATAAAAGTATCGGCGCACAATTCGTTTAATAACGATGAAATGGACAAGCACACCGCCGCCAAACTGCTGAAAGATATCTTACCGGCCAAAAAACCGGCGGTCATAACTGTTCCTTTGCTGCAATCAAAAGTAGCCGAGTATTTCGGCATTAAAACCGAAGATATGAAATCTAAAAAAAGGAACCGTTCTGTTTCTTTTCCCCGCCAGGTGGCTATGTACCTGTGCCGGGAATTAATGGACTACTCTTTGCCGGATGTCGGCCGCTTTTTTGGGGATCGCGACCACACCACCGTGTTGCACGCTCAGGAGAAAATCGGTCTGATCGTTAAAACTGATCCCGCTCTTGCGCAGGCTATAGCCAAAATAAAGGAAGACTTGCAGCAGGAATAACAGTTACTGTTCGGCATTAAATAATTATTAACAGTGACCAATTCTGAGCGAACAAATTAAGCACAGCTTTATAAAACAGTTCGGGTAGTTCTGGCAGGTCCGGAGACAGCTTATCCACATATCCACAGCCCCTACTGTTGTAACTTCTTTAATATAATATAAAAATATTGTTAATCAGCACGGAGGAACGAAGATGCATTTTACAGCCGCCAAAAACGAATTAAACGCCCTGACGCAAATCTGTCTCAGAGCTGTCTCCGCGCATAATCCCATGCCGGTGCTGTCCTGTTTGCTTTTCGAAGCCCGGGATAATCAGGTGATTTTAACCGCCACCGACCTGGAGTGGGCCGTGCGCGGTTCCATGCCGGCGGAAACAATTATCGAAGGCTCCGCCGCCATCCCGGGTAAATACATCACCGGTATGCTGACCCGTCTGCCTGATATCAGCATTGACGTAATCACGGATATCTCCACCAATAATACTTCCTTTGGCTATCATAACTCGGAAATGACTTTACATGGTTATCCGACGGAAGAATTTCCTAAATTTCCGGATTTGCCCGAACAACCGGCTTTAAAAGTGAGTCAAAATATTTTCAAAGCCATGCTGAAAAAAGTTTTGTTCGCCGTCGCTTATGATGAGCACCGGCCGATGTTTAACGGCATTAATATTAAGTTAAGCGAAGAAACGGTATTGTTTATGGTGGCCACCGATACAAGAAAACTGGCTGTCTGCGAAGAAAAGCTGATTCAGCCTGCCGGCGAGCTTATAAACGTAATCGTGCCTGGAAAAGCTTTAAACGAGCTATACCGAATTCTTGAGCCGGTGGATGATGAGTTTAATATTTATGTGACCGACAGTAAGATTTTTTTTGAAATTAATAACATTTGCTTAATGTCCCGGTTAATTGCCGGTACTTATCCGGATTACCGCATTGTCGTTCCCAACCAGTTTCTTTGCGAAGTAAGAGCTTCGGTAAGTGCTTTGATTGATGCGTCGGAAAGGGCCTTATCACTGGTAAGCGCCAAACGGCATGTGTTTAATATTAAGTTTCAGCCCGGCGCCTTATTGGTTTATTTTAATTCCGAGGCCGGCCGGATTAGGGAAGAAATTGAGGTTGATTTTTCCGGTGAGTCTCTGGACGTCGGTTTTAATATCAGGTTTTTTATTGATTTGCTAAAAGCGGCTGATACCGAGGAAATAATTATTAAATTAAGCGGTTTTAAAAACCCGGCGGTGTTTAAACCGGTGGATGGAGAAAATTATTTTTCCATCCTGGTGCCGTCCATCACCTGATTTTAAAAAAAGGAGGGCTCTTTCCGTGTATTAATCCGGCAGGAGGGCTCGTGTTTGTATTTACAAGAAATCAGTTTAATTAATTTTCGTAACTATGCCAAACTGCGCGTCAATCCGCACCGGGAATTAAACTTAATTATCGGCGCCAATGCCCGGGGCAAAACTAATTTTTTGGAAGCTATTTATTTTGCCGCCTTAGGCCGGACATTTCGCGGGTTTGATCGTGATCTAATCAAATGGGATACCAATCAAACCTTAGTTCAGGCTATTTTTAATCTTACTGACGGTACGGCGGAAGTTAAGGCGGCCGTAAATACGGCGGGAAAGAAAAAAATAGCCGTGAACGGCGCCGATTACGGACGGCGTGAAATGCCGGGTTGCTTCGGCATTGTTCTTTTTAAACCAGACGACTTGCAGATGATTAAAGGCGCGCCCGGCTTAAGACGCGATTTTATTGACAACGACCTGGGAGTGCTTGAACCTGGCTATCGGCACACCTTACATAAGTATCGGCGGATATTGGCGCACCGGAATAATTTACTGCGCACCGGCGGAGAAAAAGACAGAGCAGAACTGGCTGTCTGGACCGAGCAACTTTACCTGTACGGAGCGCAGTTGCTGGTAATGAGGGTTAAACTGTTAAAAAAATTTTTTCCTCTGGCTAAGGAAAGTTACGCGGAAATTTCCGGCGCCGCCGAAGAACTGGGCATGAGATATTTGGCGACAGTAAAGATGTCCGGCGTTGCCGAACCGGAGCAGATTATGAAAGATTTTGCCGCTGAAGGAAAAGCCAGAGAAAAAGAAGAATTATATAAAAAACAAACGGTGATTGGCCCGCACCGGGATGATGTGGTTTTTTATCTAAACGGCCGGGAGATCAGGCAGTTTGGCTCGCAGGGTCAAATCAGATCGGTGGTTTTAGCCTTAAAAACCGCGCAAATGAAGTTTTTTGAACATGAGACAAGGGAAAAGCCTATTTTACTGCTGGATGATGTTTTTATGGAGTTAGACGGTGCCAGGCAGGATTACCTGGTGCGGATGTTAAGCGGAGAAATACAAACTTTTCTCACTTCTACTACCGGCAGAGGAAAATTTAACGGCCAACAGGGCAGAATATATTTAGCCAATGGTTTTGGGCTAGAGGAGGAATAGACATGTTCTTACATTTAGGCGGGAATATGATTGTGCCGAAAAAAGACGTGGTGGCTATTTTAGATATTCGCACCGGCTCTTCCGCCATTACCGCCGAACTTTTACAAACCGCCGCGGAAGAAGGTTTTGTTGTGCAATCCGCCGGCGCGGACAAGAAAAAAACCTATGTGATTACCAGCAATAAAATATATTATTCATCCATTTCGTGTACTACTTTGAAAAAACGGGCTTTAGACGATTACTAAAACTTTTCGCACTTTCGCTGTAAGCAGTTACGAAACGGGGGAGCTTTGTTGTTAGAAAACGAAGTAAAATACGGCGCCGATGAAATCCAGGTTCTCGAGGGTTTGGAAGCGGTCCGGCGCAGACCGGGCATGTATATTGGCAGCACCAGCGCCAGAGGTTTGCACCACCTGGTTTTTGAGGTTGTCGACAATAGTATCGACGAAGCTTTAGCCGGTTATTGCGATAAAATTGAGGTCACCGTCCATCCGGACAATTCCGTGACGGTGACGGATAACGGCCGGGGGATTCCGGTGGAAATTATGCCCCAGAAAGGGCTGCCCGCAGTACAGGTAGTGCTGACTGTTTTGCATGCCGGCGGTAAATTTGGCGGCGGCGGTTATAAGGTTAGCGGCGGTTTACACGGGGTAGGCGTGTCGGTGGTGAACGCTCTTTCCGAATGGCTGACGGTGGAAGTGCGATGGAACGGTTTTATCTATCAGCAGCGTTATGAGCGGGGCGTGCCGGTCACCGAACTGCAAAAAATCGGCAAGTCAAAGACTACGGGCACTAAAATAACGTTTAAACCGGATTATGAAATTTTTGAGGAACCGCTGGAATTTGTTCAGGAAACGCTGATCCAGCGCATCCGGGAGCAGTCTTTTTTAACCAGAGGCGTCAAAATTGTTTACCATGACGAAAGAACGGATTTTCATCAGGAATACCTGCATAACGGCGGGATTAAAGATTTTGTGCAGCACATTAACCGCAATAAGAATCCGTTGCATAGTAAACCCATTTATTTTGAAGATCTCAAAGACCAGATCATGGTCGAAATAGCCATGCAATATACCGATAGCTACGTGGAAAATTTATTTTCCTACGTTAATAATATTCATACCGTGGATGGGGGAACCCACGAAACCGGTTTTAAAGCCGCTTTAACCAGAGTGATTAACGATTACGGCCGCAAGTATAATATTTTGAAAAACGGGGCCGCCGGCTTGATGGGCGAGGATATTCGGGAAGGCTTAACCGCGGTAATCAGCATTAAAGTGCCGGAGCCGCAGTTTGAAGGACAAACCAAAGCCAAACTGGGCAACAGTGAAGTGCGCGGCGTGGTGGACGCGGTGTTGTCTGAAAAACTAAGCACTTTTTGTGAGGAAAACCCGGCCGTAGCGCGCCGGATCCTGGAAAAATCCCTTAACGCTTCCCGGGCCAGGGAAGCCGCCCGCAAGGCCAGGGAGTTGACCAGGCGCAAAAATGTGCTGGAGAATTCTACTTTGCCGGGTAAATTAGCCGATTGTTCGGAACGCGATCCGGCGCTCAGCGAGCTTTTTCTGGTGGAGGGAGATTCCGCCGGCGGTTCGGCCAAACAGGGCCGGGACAGGCGTTATCAGGCCATTTTGCCCTTACGGGGTAAAATATTGAATGTGGAAAAGGCCCGCCTGGATAAAATTCTGGGTAACGAAGAAATTAAGGCCATGATTACGGCTTTGGGCACCGGTATCGGCGAAGATTTTAATTTGGAAAAGGCCCGCTACCACAAAGTAATTATTATGACGGACGCCGATGTGGACGGCGCCCATATCCGCACCTTGCTGCTGACGTTTTTTTACCGCCATATGAAAGAACTGGTCAAAAGCGGCTATGTATATATTGCTCAGCCTCCTTTATACAAGGTGCGCAAAAATAAAACCGATAATTATGTTTTTACAGACCGGGAACTGGAGCAGTTATTGAGCCGGATTGGCCGGGAGGGTATATCGCTGCAGCGATATAAGGGTCTGGGCGAAATGAATGCGGATCAATTGTGGGACACCACGATGAACTTTGACACCCGGACGGTGCTGCAAGTAAAACTGGAGGACGCCTTGGAAGCGGATCAGATATTTTCCATGCTCATGGGCGATAAAGTGGAGCCGCGCCGCGAATTCATCCAGGAAAACGCCAGTTTGGTCAGAAACCTGGACGTTTAAAGCGTTGTAGACGGCGCAAATTAAATTTTGAGGTGAAAGTTATTGTCTGCCCTGACCGGGAAAATTGTACCGATCAATATTAACGATGAAATGAAAAACTCCTACCTGGATTACGCCATGAGCGTCATTGTAGGCCGGGCTTTACCGGATGTAAGGGACGGTTTAAAACCGGTGCACCGGCGGATTCTTTACGCCATGCATACCCTGGGGGTGAGCCCGGATAAGCCGCACCGTAAATCGGCTTATATTGTGGGTGAAGTAATGGCTAAGTACCATCCCCACGGGGATTCGGCTATTTACGATACCCTGGTCCGGCTGGCCCAGAATTTTGCCAGCCGCTATCCGCTGGTGGACGGCCACGGCAACTTCGGTTCGGTGGACGGAGACGCCCCCGCGGCGATGCGTTATACGGAAGCCAGGCTGGCTAAAATTGCCGTGGAGATGCTGGCCGATATTGAAAAAGAGACCGTGGACTTTATTCCCAACTACGACGAAAGCGGTAAGGAGCCGGTGATTCTGCCGTCCCGGATCCCCAACCTGTTGGTGAACGGCTCGGCCGGCATTGCGGTGGGTATGGCTACTAATATTCCGCCCCATAACCTGGGTGAGGTAATCGACGGCGTGGTGCTGCTGATTGATAATCCCGAAACAGACATTGAAGAGCTGATGTCGGTAATCAAGGGGCCGGATTTTCCCACCGCCGCTATTATTATGGGCCGGGAGGGGATTCACGCCGCTTACCGGACCGGCCGGGGCTCCATAAAAGTGCAGGCTAAAGCTGAAGTCGAAGTAATGGACGGCGGCAAAAACGCCATTATTGTATCGGAATTGCCTTACCAGGTGAACAAGGCCCGGCTGGTGGAAAAAATCGCCGAGCTGGTGAAGGAGAAAAAGATTGAAGGCATCTCCGATTTGCGCGACGAATCGGACCGCCATGGGATGCGCGTAGTGATTGAATTGCGCCGGGACGCCGTGCCCAAGGTAGTGCTAAACCAACTCTACAAACACACTCAAATGCAGGAGTCCTTCGGGGTGATTATGCTGGCGCTGGTGGATAACCAACCGACAGTGTTAAATCTCAGGGAAGTGCTCTGGTATTACCTGGGGCACCAAAAAGAGATCATTACCAGGCGCACCCAATACGATTTGAACAAAGCGGAGGAAAGAGCCCATATCGTCGAGGGTTTGCGCATTGCCCTGGCTAACCTGGACGAGGTGATCAAAATTATCCGCGGTTCGAAAAACGATCAGCAAGCCCGGGAGGGTTTGATAGATCGGTTTAGCCTGACCGATATCCAGGCTCAGGCTATTTTGGATATGCGGCTGCGCCGTTTGACCGGTCTGGAACGCGACAAACTGGAGGCCGAATATAAGGAGTTAATTAAGAAGATCGAATATCTGCGTTCCGTACTGGCCGATGAAAAAATGGTGCTGGGGATTATCCGCCAGGAGATACTGGAGATTAAACAGAAGTTCGCCGACCCCAGAAGGACGGCCATCTCCAACGAAATCAGCGATTTTGTTGACGAAGATTTGATTCCGGAAGAGGATATCGTGGTCACCATGACCAACCAGGGCTATATTAAGCGGATGCCGGTGGACACCTACCGCAGTCAGAAACGGGGCGGCCGGGGCATTAACGCCATGGGCACCAAGGAAGACGATTTCCTCCGCCATTTGTTTATCGCCACCACCCACCACTACTTCCTGTTCTTTACCAACCGGGGCCGGGTGCTGAGGCTTAAGGGCCATGAAATACCTGAGTCCGGCCGGCAGGCCAGGGGTACGGCGATTGTTAATTTGCTTTATATCGATAAGGAGGAGTATATCACCACGGTGATTCCGATCCGTCAATATGTGCCTGATTTTTATTTGATGATGGGTACTAAAAACGGCGTGGTGAAAAGAACTCCTTTAAGTGATTACGACTCGTCCCGGCGCGACGGCATTATTGCTCTTAACCTGGATGAAAAGGACTCTTTGGTGAATGTGCTGCTTACCGACGGCACCGGTGATATTATTATCGGTACCAAAAATGGCATGGCCATCAGATTCACCGAAGATGACGTTAGAGTGACCGGCCGGGCTACCCGCGGGGTTAGGGGAATCAGCCTGCGTCAGGAGGACAAGGTTGTTTCGATGGACAGCGCCAGGGAAGACAGTGATTTGCTGGTGGTTACCGCCAACGGTTACGGCAAGCGCTCCCGGTTGAACAATTACAGGATGCAGTCCCGGGGCGGCCTTGGCGTGACCAACATTAAATGTACGCCGCGCAACGGCAATGTGGTGTCCCTGCAGGTTATCAGGCCGGATGAGGAAGTCTTGATGATCAGCGCCGAAGGAATTATGATCAGGCTGAAAGCCGGCGAAATTTCTCTGATTGGCCGGGCTACCCAAGGCGTGATGCTGATGAAGATGGGCGAGGGCGATCATGTGGTGGCGGTGGCCAGGGTGATCAGCGGCGATGAAAACGGCGAGAACGGTGAGTAGGATTAAAGAGTAAGATGGGTTGTGGCGCGCTGATTTTTTTCAGTTTCGCCACAGCCCTTTCCGTTACTGTGCAGTGTTTGTTGATCCTCAAAGTGAATACGGTACACAAAACCGTTAACCGTAAGCGATTTCTCAGCGAGCATGAGCGCACGGTTTACTCGATGTTCGAAGTTGGAGGTTCGAGGTTCGAGACTATGCAATGTTCGTTGGTACTCCAAGCCCCGGCCCGTAAAGCTATTAACCGAAAACGATTTCTCGAAGAGTATGAGCGCACGGTTAATAGCTTTACGGGCCGGCTCAATGCCGACAATGCCGAACAGTAACTGCAGGCTTGCCTTTTTGTTGACAAGGTTATTGGTTTATGCTATATTAACAAAGTTGCTGTGTTCCGGCTTGGTGGCTGTCAAAGAAGGCAAAAAAATGCACTTGACAGCGCCAAATAGCCATGGTAGAATAAAAAGCGTCGCTGGAAACGAGGCGACAGCAAGAACTGGTCTTTGAAAACTAAACAGAGTAAAGAGAGACGCAAACAAAGTAAGACCTCGTCAAGAGTAAAAAGCAGTAAAAAACGAGTTAACGATTAAACTTTTCATGAGATAAACTTTTTACGAAGATATAGATGGAGAGTTTGATCCTGGCTCAGGACGAACGCTGGCGGCGTGCTTA
>WQUS01000201.1 GCA_009781965.1 Bacillota bacterium
GACACATTCCTTGGCTAAAGAATAGGGCCGGTTCGGGTCGGCTTCGACGCGCAGGAATTTCGGATCTTCCGTCCGGGCGCTAATGTAGTTAACCGCCTCGTCCCAATCGTCAATCAGCACAAATTCGGTAAAGTCCGCGATGCGATGCCGGAAATTGAAACCGGCAATGGAGGAAACGAGAACGATGGCCGAATCCGGTTTCATTTTTTTCGTCAGCTGTTCAATGGCGTAACGCAAACCAATATAGTTGATGGTGACTACGTCCAATTCGGTAAATTGATTGCCCAGATAAATTTTGCCGGCGACGCCGGCGCAGTGAAATACGGCGCTCAGATCACCGGGCAGAGCGGCGACGGCAGCGTCAATGCTGTCTTTTTGCGCTAAGTTCACCGGGATAAACTGCTTTACCGGCAGGTTACCTGCTTTGATGTCCAGCATATAAATCTCCGCGCCTAAGCCGGCAATCATTTTGACCACCGCTTCTCCCATGCCGGACGCGCCGCCGGTTACCACTACTTTCTTGCCTGTGTAATCTACTTGGTTTACACTCAAGGCTTTTTCCCCCCAGCATAAAGTTTAATGAAAGGAACCGCAAGCGGTTCCTTTCGGTTGCAGCCGCCCGGTGTTGCCGCCCGGACTTTTGCGGCAAAGGCTAAGCCGTAATACCAGCTTCTCTTTTGCGTAATTCCTCCATCTCTTTCCTTTTGCGTAAATCAGTAATAATCTGCGGGTACTCTTTATCAAGCCGGTAAAAGATCAGCAAAATGGCCACCAAGGCATAGCCGGCTAACGGTACGATGATAAATAAACCGGTGATGGCACTCAACGCGGAAGCAGCCTGCACAGGCGCTTCCGGCACATAGCCCGATAAATGCAGTGTCCAGCCAATCACTGCCAGCGATATGCCGGTGCCAATTTTTTGGCCAAAACTGGCGGCGCTAAACAGCAATCCTTCGGCTCTGATCCCGGTTTTCCACTCGCCATATTCAATGGCATCCGCCACAAATGCATATAGCGTGCCGACAATAGGCGCAAAGCCAAAACCTTTGATAAATGTGCCGGCGATAATCCAAGTAGGGTCCAAAGGCCGCATTAATATTATGACTGTACCCACAATGTAAATAAAAAAGCCAATGAAAACGGTACTCCGCTTACCAATCTTTCTGATCAGCGGCGCCACTAACAGAAAAACAATCAGATTCGGCAGGAATGTTGCGATCATGATGGGCGGGAATACTGCGTTATTGTGAAGCACGTATTGGGTGTAATAAATAGTGATGCCCGGCAAGCCAAAATTAAAGAAGGTTATGAGCCCTAAAAATAATACCATCCACCAGTACTTGTTGCCCGCCAAAGCCTTAAGACCTTCTCTGATGGGCACTTTTCCTTCTTTTAATGGCACCACGCGCTCCTTGGTAGAGAAAAAGGTGGTTAATATGAATAGGATGGATACAATCCCAAAGCATGCCGCCGTAAGCTGCCACCCTCTGTTGCCGCCTCCGAACGCGGTAACCAGCTTAAGGGTAATACTGTTTACCACCAACGCCGTGGCAACGCCAAAGAACATCCGGCACAGGGTAAGAAATGTCTGATCGTTTTGATTATCGGTCATGAGGGAGATCAGGGTCCCAAAAGGCAACGATAATGCGCTCCATAACAAAACCATTAAATTATAGGTAATAAAGGCATAAACAATTTTGCCCGTCATACTGAAATTAGGCGCCGTAAATACCAATACCAACGCTATTCCATAGGGAACTGCTACTCCTAACAGCCAGGGCCGCGCTTTGCCGAATCGGGACGATGTTTTGTCAATCAACATGCCCATCGGGATATCAGGCAAAGTGTCAATAACCCGTGATATGAGCATCATTGTACCGACGACCGCGGCGCTGATGCCGGCAACGTCGGTATAGAAAAAGATCAGAAATGCAGACATCGTAGCGAAAGAAAAAGTAGCCGCCGAATCGCCAAACCCGTACGTTATCCGTTCCCGCAAGCTGAGACTGGCGCCTTCAATTTTATCGGTTGTCAAGGTATTCCCCCCTTTGAAACTTGTTTTTTCAAACAACAGTGTTTTGGCATCAGGAACCCTTGCCTAGACAGAGAGGCTTCTTAGCGAAAACCTCTCTGTAGGCAAGTTCAATATTATCCCTGTCGGATCACGGCGTTGGAGGCGGCGGCGGAGCAGGCAACAGATCTTCGATAACTTTCTCCATGCCCCCAAGGGTCATTAACATAAACCGCTCCGGCATCATTTCGGCGTCAAGGCCGATGGCATTAAATACATTTTCCGCCAAAAGTTCCACATCTACCTGCACATCCTTGAGCGGGCCGGCTTCAGGCCCCACCATACCGCGTTCGGAATAGGTGTAGTCTTTGCGCCTGATCCCTTCTCGTACATTAAACGCGTTGCGCATGTGGTAAATGCGCAGTCCCGTGGTATAGGCCGTCGCCGGCGAATATTGGAAACCGGTAACCGCCGACACCAGCCGCATATTCATACCCGGCGGCGTGCCCAGCCCGCTCATGATACAAATTCCGGTGGATTGCACCAATTCGGAGTCCGCGATGAAAAAGGCTTCGTTAAATCCCGTATAATGGTAATTATACTTAACCTCCGGCGGCAGCTGGGCCTGCATCAGGCCAAAGCCGCCCTTGGTGTGCCGCCCCGGCGTAGGGTCATATTTATACTGTCTTGTGCGCGCCGGCGCCAAACGGCTGTCATGCTGCGGTTCCTCAATGCCGCTGGCCACCACGAGATGTTCATGCCCTTTGCCCAAAGCATTGGCGGCCGCTAATGAGCCACTCCGCAGCCATTTGCCGCAGCCCTCGTTTTGGCACATTTTCGTCAGCAGCTCGACCACAGCGTCCGCATTGCCCCATTTAAGATCGATGCCGTCAAGCTCCGCTTGGGTTATGACGCCTTCCTCATAGCATTCCATGGCCCAGGCTATGGTAGAGCCGGTTGACATAGTGTCGAACCCGTATTCATTACACAGATGGTTACACATCATGATGGCTTCGGGATCGTTGACCAGCAGCATCGGACCGAAGGAGCTGAATGTTTCGTATTCCGGACGCACCGTATGGGGGAGCGGCCATTTCTTGGAATCAGATTTATATATTGCGCCGCATCTGATCGGACAAGCGGAACAACCGTATTTGGCAACCCGATATTTAGGATTTAATTCGGGGGTGGTTAATTTAACCACCACATCCTCAGGGAAATCAACGACACCCGCACCCTTCCAGTTCTTTACTCCGGTATCGCCGCTCAGCACGGAGGGAAGCAGCAAGCCATTCGTACCAAATTCGGATAGCCCTTCAGCCGCCATGGCCAGCGGCCCTTCTTTCATCCAATTGCCGATCTCCTTATTGAGTTCGGTAAGCATTGCTTCATCGGCCACATTAACCTTTTGATTGCCCCGCACGACCAAGGCTTTAAGTTTCTTTGCTCCCATCACCGCGCCGGAGCCGCCGCGGGCCGCCGCCCGGTGTCCGTCGTTCATAATCGCCGCCATGTGCGATAAACTTTCCCCGGCCGGAGCAATTAACGCCATGTTGATTTTGTCGTCGCCAATATCCTTACGCAGGGCTGCTTCTGTTTCCGTAGTAGTCAGCCCCCACAGATGCCGCGCGTCTTTTATTTCAACCTTGCCGTTATCGATCCAGACATAGACAGGTTGCTCCGCCACGCCCTTCACAAAAACAGCGTCAAAGCCGGCTTTTTTCAGCTCCGGTCCAAAATATCCGCCGGAATTGGCGTCGTTCCAGCCGTTAGTCACCGGTGATTTCGATACGACCGTGTAGCGGCCGCCAAAAAGAGCTTTCGAGCCGGTCAGAGGTCCGGTAACAAAGCCAATCATACTGTCCGGTCCAAACACGTCGGCCTTGGCCGGCATTTCATCATACAAAATCTTCGCCCCAAGCCCCGCTCCGCCGACAAAGTTTTGCGCGTCAGCTTCATTAAGATCCCTAATTTCAATGCTTCGGTCAGATAAATTGACAAAAAGCAGCTTACCCATATATCCGAACAGTTCAGACATCTCCTTTCTGTAATCAGTTACCAAATATAAGTTGCCAAGTTATAGAGACAAATGCACTTAATATTGCACGTCATAGGCTTCTTCCAGCATCCCCCTGACTACCGCTTCGGTTACCGGCAGCGGCGAGTTCCATATTTGCGGCACGGCAAGGACCGCAATATCCGAGGCCTCTTGTTTGGTCATCTGGTATGAACTCAGGAGGGGGAAGTTGATCTGTCTGAAAACATCAATCAAAGTCTCTTTCATGATCTTCCCGATTTCTTTGGCCGTTGCTCCGGCTGGCACTGTGGCGCCAAAGCATTCCGCCGTCGCAGCTATTCTTTCCGGCATCGCTTGGGCCACATATTCCAACGACTGCGGCGTTGTGATCCCGCAGGCTATTCCGTGCGGAATATGAAAGGCGTGCCCCAGGGGAGTACCAATACCATGACCAAAGTGCCCCATCGGGCCCATCAACGAAACGCCCGCGTAGGAACCGGCTAACATCATTTTTTCGCGGGCTTCGGCATCGGCGCCGTTTTGATAAACCCTAACCAAGTTCTTACCAATAAGCTTGATGGCTTCCCGGGCAAATAACTCGGTATAGGGATTAGTCCTAATCGAGGTATAGGATTCCACGGCATGGCAAAAGGCGTCAACACCGGTGGCCGCGGTAACGGCAGGGGGC
>WQUS01000202.1 GCA_009781965.1 Bacillota bacterium
GGGCGGAAACAGTGAAGCTTTACGATCTGCGGGGCAAAGTGCTGATTGCCGCTACCGGCGCCGGCGGGGTGGCTTTTGACGCGGCAATGACGGCAGGGGCGCCGGCGGTGGTCACCGGTACTGTAGCCAGAACCAGGCACAAAAAAGGCGAGGTTCCGGCCCGGGACGCCGCCCGGCGGGCCGCAGCCCTGGCCAGGGAAACAGGCGCCGGCGTCACGGTAGTGGCGGCCAGCGGCAACTCCCTGGAGGACATCCTGGCGGCGGAATTCATCACCAGGCTAATCCTGGCCCAACTTCATTAGGTAACAGCTAGCTACAGGGGATTTGTTTTTGTGGTGGACAGCAGTCTATTTATATAGTATACTACGTTTAGAAACTTCTAAACGATAACAAAATTACAAATAAACGACGCAAACAGGAGACCGGAAGCAATTATGGATAAGAAGCTGTTACAGTCCCGGGAGCTATTAATTCAAGCTTTCGGGAGACAAAGCAACTTTTGGGGGATGGGTAAAACAGCCGGGGAAATCTTCGCCCTGCTATATTTTAATGCAGGCCCCCTGTCTTTAGAGGAAGTAGCGGACGGTTTGAGCCAGACCAAAGGAAATGTAAGCGTGGCCGTGCGGCAGTTGGAACAGCTTGGTATGGTGCACCGTTCCTGGCAGAAAGGCGACCGGCGGGTATTTTTTGCGGCAGAGACTGATTTCATGAAAATTGTCTACGGTGTTTTAGCCTTGCGGCAGAAGCAGGAATTTGCCCAGAGTTTTGCCATGGTCGACGAATCCCTGCGCTTGGCGGAAGAGGCGTCTGATTCCCCGGAGCAGCGGCTGGTCTTAGCCCGCCTGGCGGCTTTGCAAGAGTTTTATACCATGGTTGACGAGACTGTGCAGCTGATCCTGAGCAAAAATCCGGAGCAATTGCAAAGACTGTTGAAAATTATAAACTATATTGTAAATAAGTTTTGATCATCTGGAGGTGGAATGATGTCCAATCTGCAGGCGGTAACCGGCGCTTTTAGCTATACCGGCAAGTATATCGCAGCCAAGCTGCTGGCGGCAGGGGCGCCGGTGATTACCCTTACCGGTCATCCCCGGCAAGACCTCTTTGCCGGTCAAGTACGGTCGTTCCCCTTTAATTTTCAGCAGCCGGAGCAGTTAAGCAAAGCTCTGCAAGGAACCGATACCCTCTATAATACTTATTGGGTACGGTTTGAACGGGGAGAAACCACTTTTGCCCAAGCGGTGGAAAATACTAAAACCATGTTCCAAGTGGCGGCGAAAGCCGGGGTAAAAAGAATCGTCCATATCAGCATTGCCAATCCCACCGCCGGGGCTGACCGGCAATTGCCCTATTACATGGGCAAGGCTGCTTTAGAGGAAAACCTTAAAGCCAGCGGTTTATCTTACGCCATCATCCGCCCCACGGTGGTATTCAGCCGGGAGGATATTTTAATCAACAACATTGTCTGGCTGCTTAAACGGATGCCCTTCTTTGCCGTGCCCGGCGCCGGAAAATATCAATTACAGCCGGTTTTTGTGGAGGATTTGGCGGAAATTGCTGTCCGGGCTGGCCAAAGCCGGGAAAACATGATTATTGACGCCGTGGGACCGGAGAAATACACCTTTACCGGGTTAATTGATTTAATAAAAGAAATCATCCGGGAACAATCCGGAAACACCAGGGCCAAAGGAACCGGGATTATCCATGTGCCGCCTCTTGTGGCGTTGTATTGCGCCAAACTGGTTGGTTTATGGAGCAGGGACGTGCTGCTCACCAAAGATGAGCTGGCCGGGCTGATGGCCGACCTGTTAATTTCTGACCAGGCGCCGGCGGGAAAAACCTCTTTCCAACCGTGGCTTAGAGCAAACATCAACTGCTTGGGCAACGAGTATGCTTCGGAATTAAAACGCCATTTTCCCCCCTCACCATTTCATTAATCATCCAACATCATAGTCTAACCGGCTGGTCACCGCTCATATAAATTAGAGTATGGACATCCTCTGTGCCACAGATTAAAGGGAGCGGTGATCATGATCAACTTGCGCCGTTTATGTTTCGCTGCCTTCCGCCAGGCTTGGCCGCTGTACCTGATCGTAACTGGCGTTCTGAGCCTGGGTATTTGGGCCGGTTACCTCGGGGCAAATTCACTGCAGGCTGCTCAATCGGCGGAATTACACAGTTACTTAGCTACGTTTCTGGCCCAGCTGGCGGAAATCAATCCGGATCGGGCGCAAATGGCCAGAAACGCTCTCTATAATAACCTGCTGACGGGCGCGATTATGTATATTATGGGCTTAACGGTTATTAGTCTGCCGCTGTTGCTGGCATTTATCTTTATCCGCGGCTTCGTACTGGGTTTCACAGTCGGCTTTTTAGCCGCCCAGTACAAAATACAAGGCGTCCTGGTTCTCCTGGTGTCCGTGCTGCCTCATAATATCTTTTTTGTGCCTGCTTTAATCATCGGCGGCACAGCTTCAATGTCCTTTTCTCTTTTGTTAATCAAAAGGTTCTTTAACTCACATACGCCGGTCTGGCCGGGATTGATCAGTTATACTTTGCTGATGGCCGGCGTGATGGCGGTATTCTTGCTGGCGGCTTTAACCGAAGCTTATGTCACGCCCGAACTGACCCGTTTTTCCGCCGTCCTATTGGCCGGCTAGCAGGCAAGCGCCGTTCATGAACGGGCGTTACATTAATCTTCATCAAGCAGGAATTGCCGCGTCAGCTGTGGAAAATAACTAAATTTGGAGGAAGTAAAATGGACAGGCATATCAGGGATTTTGTCAACTACCTGGCCGTGGAAAGAGGATTGTCCGCCAATACTTTAATTTCCTATGCCCTGGATCTAAAACAATTTAAAAATTTTTGTCTGCGCCGCCAGATCAAGGACATTCCATCGGTGGACCGGAACACCGTGATCAACTACATCCTGGATTTGCGGAAAAGCGGGCGTTCTGCCGCTACAATCGCCAGGCATCTGGCTGCTTTGAAAGTCTTCAGCCGCTTCCTGGTTGACGAGGGCCGGCTGGCCCAGGAACCCACCGCAAACATGGAGTCACCCGGGGTCAAAAAAGGATTGCCCGCCGTGCTGACCCAAGAGGAAGCAGCCAGGCTGCTGGAACAGCCAAAAGTAAGCAATGTCCCCGGCATCCGCGATAAAGCCATGTTGGAACTGATGTACGCCACCGGGATGCGGGTGTCCGAGCTGTTATCCCTGGACATCAGCCATGTGGACTGTGACCGCGGTTATGTGCGCTGCATGGGCAAAGGCTCCCGGGAGCGCATTATTCCCGTGGGCAGTACGGCGGTCTGGTGGACGGCGGAATATCTGCGCCGCAGCCGGCCAAAAATAAAAACCGACGCTACTCAAAAAGCGCTTTTTCTGAACCTGCGCGGCAAAAGACTCACCAGACAAGGTTTCTGGAAAATACTGAAGAAATACGCCCAGGCGGCTGGTATTGCCAGCGAAATAACGCCGCACACCCTGCGCCACTCCTTTGCCACGCACTTGCTGGAAAATGGCGCCGATCTGCGCTCGGTGCAGGAAATGTTGGGCCATGCCGACATCGCCACCACTCAGATTTACACCCACCTCACCGACACCAGGTTGAGGGACGAGTTTTTAAAATACCACCCCAGGGCTTAACGTAACGCACAGGAGGAGGATGTCCGTTGCAAATACCGCTCAGGAAAGTAACCATCATTGTTTTGGACAGCGCGGGGATTGGTTCCCTGCCGGACGCCGAACGATACGGCGATCACGGTTGCAATACTTTGGGCAACTGTGCGCTGGCTGTGGGCGGCTTGCACCTGCCCCATTTAGGCCGGCTGGGCTTGGGTTTGCTGGACTCTTTGGCCGGCGTGCCGCCGGCGGCACAGCCATTGGCCAACTATGGCAAAATGGCGGAACGCTCGCCGGGCAAAGACACCACCACCGGACATTGGGAAATGGCCGGTATTATTCTAAGCAAGCCTTTCCCGGTTTACCCAAACGGTTTTCCGCCTGAGATCATCGAACCGTTCACCCAGCGGATTGGCAGAAGCATCCTGGGCAATAAAGCGGCTTCCGGCACTGTTATCATCGAAGAACTGGGCGTGGAACACATGCGGACAGGACATCCGATTGTTTACACCTCGGCCGACAGTGTCTTTCAAATTGCCGCTCACGAGGGAATCATCCCGCTGGCAGAACTGTATTGGATGTGCGGCGTCGCGCGGGAACTGCTCACCGGCGAACACGAGGTAGGCCGGGTGATCGCCCGGCCATTTGTGGGCGCCCCCGGCGCTTTTGAACGCACGGCAAACCGTCATGATTACTCTGTCAAACCGCCGGCGCCCACGGTGCTGGACCTGCTTGCGGACCACGGTTTCACAGTAGTTGGCGTCGGTAAAATCCATGACATTTTTGCCGGCCAGGGTATCACCAGATCTGTGCACACGGTCAACAACAACGATGGGGTGAACCAAACCCTGACTTTAATGCAAGAGAATTTCACCGGCTTACTGTTTACCAACCTGGTTGACTTTGACCAGAAATACGGTCACCGCAACGACCCCCGGGGCTACGCCAACGCATTAGAGGAATTTGACGGGCGGCTGCCGGAAATAATGGCTGCCCTGGGACCAAATGACCTGTTAATCATCACCGCCGATCACGGCACTGACCCTACTACCCCGGGCACGGATCATACCAGGGAAT
>WQUS01000203.1 GCA_009781965.1 Bacillota bacterium
CTATTGCAGGTTTTGTATATACGCATAGGGTGCTCAAAAACCCTTATATTGCAATGGTTTGAGACATGCTTGTCTCGCTAACTGCGAAACTCGGGTTAAGCAACTTTTATGTCGAATTCTAAACGGGCGTTTTTTGTCTTATTTTGTCGAATTAGTGTCGGGAGGGCTGTTGAAAGGCATAAAAAAACAAACAAAGCTTGGCGGCAGTGTACCGCCAGTCTTTGCTTGTTTTTTTATGCTTGTTTTATATTTTTGTTTGGGGCTAACCTCTAAATATCAATTAGCTTTTTTTAGCCTTTTTTGGCTTTCAGATAGTCCAGAGCCACTTGTTGATACAGGGCCACGGAAACTACGTCTTCTTCCTGGGTCATGTAGGGGGCTGCCATTTCCCTGGCTTTGGGCATTTCCGGTTCCAACATGTCAGCCGGACGGCCGGTAATGGGCTTTTCGTCGCCAATAATTTTCTTCCGTATTTCTTCGTTCACCGGCGCCGGCGGACGGCCGTAGTAACCGCGCATATAGTTTTTCACTTCGTCGGTGGCCATGGCGTACCGGTTACCTACCAACACGTTAATTACCGCTTGGGTACCCACGATCTGGCTGGACGGCGTGACCAAAGGCGGGAAACCAAAGTCTTCTCTGACCTTGGGCACTTCGGCCAATACTTCGGGCAATTTGGCCAAGGCGCCTTGCTCTTTGAGCTGGTTGATAAAGTTGGAGATCATCCCGCCGGGAATCTGGTAAGTCAACACGTTGGCGTCGGGACTGCTGCTGGCGAGATCAAAATCACTGTAGTGGGTCCGCACTTCTTTAAAGTATTCGGCCGTTTCGGAAATCAGTTCCAGATCCAGGCCGGTATCGTAAGGGGTACCCTGCAGGGCCACTACCATACTCTCGGTAGCCGGCTGAGAGCTTTGCAAAGCCATGGTGGTTACCGCACAGTCAATGACGTCGGCGCCGGCTTCCACTGCTTTCAGGTAGGACATCGAGGCCATGCCGCTGGAGTAATGGCAGTGCAGTTGGACTGTGGCGCCCATGTCCTTCCAGCCTTTAATAATGTCGTAAGAGGGCTTCGGCGCCAAGATGCCCGCCATATCCTTCAGGCAGAGGGAATCCACGCCCAGTTCCAGCAACTCTTTACCCATGCGCATATAAAAATCGTGATCGTGCACCGGGCTGATGGTGTACACAACGGTACCCTGGGCGTGCGCGCCCGCTTTTTTCACATACTCAATGGATTTCTCCATGTTTCTGATGTCATTGAGCGCGTCAAAAATCCGGAAGATGTCCATCCCGTTAGCCACTGAATGTTTAACAAAAGCTTCCAGCACGTCATCCGCATAGTGCCTGTAACCGACCACATTCTGGCCCCGCAGCAGCATCTGCAGCTTGCTATTGGGATAATGCTTGCGCAGGAGACGCAGTCTTTCCCAGGGATCTTCGTTCAAAAAGCGTAAGCAGGAATCAAAAGTAGCGCCACCCCAAGTCTCCAGGGAATAGTAGCCAATCTTTTCCACTTTCTCGGCAATGGGCAGCATGTGTTCGGTGCGCATGCGCGTGGCCAGCAACGATTGGTGGGCGTCCCGCATGGTGGTATCGCAAATCATTGCCTTTCTTGCTTCGGTCATAATGTCTCAACCTCCATCTAAAGTTAATTAAGTATTATAAAGTATCGCAACGGAAGCTAGCCTTGGCTGGCTACCGAAAGTACTTTCTTGACGGCCGCGAGTGATTTTTGCAGTGCTGCCTTTTCCGCTTCCGTCAGATCAACCTCAATAATTTTCTCTACTCCGCCGCCGCCGATAATGGCCGGCACGCCGAAGTAAATATCCTTGGCCCCATATTCTCCCTGTAAATACGCCGCCACAGGCAGAATGCGCTTTTTATCTTTCAGCACCGCTTCCGCCATCTCAACAGCCGACGCTCCCGGAGCATAAAAGGCGCTGCCGGTTTTTAAATAATTTACTATTTCCGCTCCCCCGTTGCGGGTCCTTTCCACAATAGCCGCAATCCGGTCGGCGGGGAGCAGCTTTTCAATCGGAATGCCGCCGGCATAACTATAACGAATCAAGGGCACCATGTCGTCTCCGTGGCCGCCTAGAACAAAAGCACTGACATCTTTATAAGAGACGCCCAGCTCCATAGCGATAAATGTCCGGAATCTGGCGGAATCCAATACGCCGGCCATGCCGAATACCCGGTGAGGCGGAAAACCGCTGGCCTTGTAAGCGGTGTACACCATCACGTCCAACGGGTTGGTGACCACAATGATAAAAGCGTTGGGCGAGTATTTAACGGCCTCTTCGGCGCATGAGCGTACTATTTTGACGTTGGTATTGACCAAATCGTCGCGGCTCATGCCCGGCTTACGCGCAATCCCGGCGGTAATAATAATCAAATCGGAGCCGGCCGTGTCTTCATAGCTGTTTGTTCCCACCAGGTTAACGTCGTAACCTTCTATAGGCGCGGCTTGCTGCAGGTCAAGGGCCTTACCCTGGGGAACCCCCTCGAGCACATCGATAAGGACTATGTCGCCCAATCCCTTGGCTGCGGCCCAATGAACGCATGTAGCCCCCACGTTGCCGGCGCCAATAACAGTAATTTTGTTTCTCTTCACTGGCGATCCCTCCCCTTACTTGCTTGAAAAACCATGGCTGTTAAATTTATAGGCAACCTTTTTGTATGGCCACCTCCCCTGGCTGGTTAAAGTTATTCTAATCTGAAAACCTGTGCAAACGCAAATTTTTAGTTACTGGTCAGACCCTGTGTTTGTCAGTACTCATAGTGAATACGGCACGCAAAACTATTAACCGTAAGCGATTTCTCGAAGAGCATGAGCGCACGGTTAATAGTTTTGCGTGCCGGCTCAATGCGAAAGCAGTAACGAGTGAACAGTAACAAATTTTAAACCGGTAAATTACCGTGTTTTTTGCTCGGCCGGCGTTCCTGCTTCGCCGCCAGGATCTGAAAAGCGTCGATAATTTTACTCCTGGTATCCCGCGGGTCAATCACATCATCCACATAACCCAAGGCGCCGGCCACAAAAGGATTGGTATATTGCTCGCGGTATTCCCGGGCCAGCCTGATCCGCTCACTCTCAGGATCGGCGGCGGCGTCAATTTCCTTGCGGTTGACAATATTTACCGCCGCTTCGGGACCCATAACGGCAATTTCCGCCGTGGGCCAGGCATAAACAATATCCGCCCGCAGCGAACTGCTGCACATTGCTATGTAGGCGCCGCCGTAAGCCTTGCGCAATATAACTGTCACCTTGGGTACCGTCGCTTCTGCATAGGCATACAGGATTTTAGCGCCATGCCTGATGATTCCGCCATACTCCTGCTCGGCGCCGGGCAAAAAGCCGGGCACGTCCATAAAGGTAAGCAGCGGAATATTAAAGGCGTCACAGAACCTGACAAAGCGGCTTATTTTATCCGAAGCATTGATATTTAAGCAACCGGCAAGGTAATCCGGCTGGTTAGCCACAATCCCCACCGGCTGACCGGCGAACCTGGCAAAGCAGGTCACCGCGTTTCTGGCATAGAGAGGCAGCACCTCCATAAATTCGCCGCCGTCCACCAATGCGGCAATGACTTTTTTAATATCATAACCGTACTTAGGCTCGACGGGAACCAGTTCCAAGAGCGCTTCCCTGTCCAACAGCGGCGCCGCCGGCGCGGCTAAGGGCGGTTTTTCATTGCTGCCGTCAGGCAAATAACTTAACAAGTTTTTGACCATATCCAGACAATGTTTTTCGTCTTCCCCCATAAAATGGGCCACGCCGCTGGTCTGGCTATGGGTCAGGGCCCCGCCGAGCAGCTCCATGGAGACTTCTTCACCGGTCACCACCTTGACTACCTGGGGACCGGTAATAAACATCTGGCTGGTATCCTTAACCATAAAGACAAAATCCATTAAAGCCGGGGAGTAAACCGCGCCGCCGGCGCAAGGCCCCATAATCACCGCTATCTGGGGGATTAAGCCCGATGCCATGGTATTACGGTAAAAAAGTTCCCCAAAGCCATTTAAAGAAGCAACGCTTTCCTGGATCCTGGCGCCGCCTGAGTCGTTGAGTCCAACCACCGGGGCGCCGCTGTGCATGGCCAAATCAAATACCTTGCATATTTTTCTGGCATGCATCGCGCCCAGCGTGCCGCCGTTGACGGTGAAATCCTGGGCGTAAATAAACACCTTTCTGCCGTTTACCAAACCATAGCCGGTCACCACACCTTCATTGGGCTGCCGCTCAAAGTCTCCGGCAAAAACATCCAGTTCCCGGAAGGTGTCCCGGTCAAAAAAATACGCTATTCTTTCCCGGGCTGTCATTTTACCGGCGGCATGCTGTTTCTCTATTTTCTTTGCGCCGCCGCCGGCTTGAACCCTAACCCGCAAATCTTTCAGCCGGTTAATCTGCTCCTGCATATCCTGCATACTAAGGCACTGCCCCCTCGGATAATGTGAACATTCCACCATATATTTAGTTAAACCTATATTTAGTTTGACCTATTTCTAGGTCGGTCAATCTTTTTCTCGCGATTATGATCGTGATGCTCATGATGATCATTTACCCGCATACGTTTTGGCGCCCTCATCATACAGATCGCCGCCAAAAGTATCGTTGATCACGATCACAGGAAAGTCTTCCACCACCAAACGGTGGATGGCTTCGGGCCCCAGCTCCGGGTAGGCCACCACGACGGCCTCTTTAATACACTTGCTCAGCAAGGCGGCGGCGCCGCCTACAGCCGCAAAATATACCGCCTTATACTGCTGCATGGCTTCGATAACCTCGGCGGACCTTTTACCCTTGCCAATCATGCCCTTTAGTCCCCGGGCCAGCAGCCTGGGCGTATAAGCGTCCATCCGGCCGCTGGTGGTAGGGCCGGCGGAACCAATCACCTGACCTGGTTTGGCCGGAGAAGGACCGACATAATAGATTATTTGCCCCGTTAAATCCACCGGCAGCGGCTTACCCGCATCCAGCAGTTCCATCATTTTTCGATGGGCGGCGTCCCGGGCAGTGTACAATACGCCATTTAACAGCACTTCCCGGCCAATCCGCAATTGTTCCGCCATTTGATCCGTTAAAGGCGTAGTCAGTTTAATGGTTAAGTTATTTATAAAATCACTTCCCGATGTCTGTTGGCGTGACAGCTGATGTTAACCGCCACCGGCAGGCTGGCAATGTGAGCCGGGTATATTTCCACCTGCACCGCCAGCGCGGTATAAAGGCCTCCTAAACCCTGGGGGCCGATGCCCAGGCCATTGACCTCTTGAAGAATCTCCCTTTCCAGGGAGGCTATTTCCGATTTGGGGCTTGGCGTCCCTACCGGTCTAAGCAGCGCCTCTTTGGCCAGCAGAGCGGCTTTTTCCATCGTCCCGCCAATACCGACGCCAACCACTATCGGCGGGCATGGATTGGGACCGGCAATGCTGACGACATCCAGGATAAACTTTTTGACTCCGGCCACCCCTTCCGCCGGTTTCAGCATTTTAACGGCGCTCATATTTTCACTGCCGCCGCCCTTGGGAGCAACAATAATTTTCATTTGTTCCCCGCGGACCAGCTTGACATGCAAAACGGCAGGGGTATTGTCGCCTGTGTTGACCCGTTCCAGCGGGTGCCCCACAATTGATTTGCGCAAATAACCGGTGGTATAGCCCCGGCGCACACCCTCATTAACGGCATCCTCCAGCAAGCCGCCGGTAATATGAACATCCTGCCCCAGTTCGATGAAGACTACGGTAAAACCGGTGTCTTGGCAGATAGGAACTTTTTCGGCAGCAGCAATTTGCGCGTTGCTGAGCAACTGCTGGATTATTTCTTTACCGGTTGGCGAAAGTTCACAGGCGAACGCCTCCTGAAATGCTTCCAGCATATCCGGACCAAGATAATAATTGGACTCCTGGCATAGATTGGCGACTGCTTCACTGATGGTTTCCACGGTAATTGTTTTTATGAATGGTTCCTCCTTACAGGATTTCATTTTTATATTCTTCGGCTTGGATAACGGATCCTCTAAAAATAAAAAAGAAACTTTCTTTAGAACACATGTTTACCATCAGGAACATTATGTTATAATGAACTATAATTACAGAAAGGATGTGCTGCTTTGAGAGAAAACGCCGGTCAGCGCGAAGCAGAAATTGTTAGATATATCAAACACAGTATCCAGTCACGCGGGTATCCTCCGTCGGTCAGGGAAATCGGCGAAGCGGTCGGCTTGAAATCCAGTTCGACCGTGCATAACTATTTATGCCGCCTGGAGGAAAAAGGCGTTTTGCGCCGGGATCCCACCAAGCCCAGAGCGATGGAAGTACTGGACGACGATAAGGACAGCTTCCGGGAAATGATTATGGTGCCGGTATTGGGCCGGGTGGCGGCTGGGACCCCCATTATGGCGGAGGAAAACATGGAAGATACGTTCCCTATGCCGGCAGACTTCGTCGGCCGGGGCGAGTTTTTCATGCTGCGGGTTAAAGGCAACAGCATGGTTGAAGCAGGCATCCTGGAAGACGATTTGGTGCTGGTCAGGCAACAGCCCAGCGTAAGCAACGGCGATATCGCGGTGGCTCTGCTTGAGGATGAGGCGACCATTAAAAGGTTCTTCCGCGAGGATGGGCACATTCGGCTGCAGCCGGAAAACTATCAGCTTTCTCCCATTATCGTCGACGAGGTCGTTATCCTGGGCAAAGTAACCGGTCTGGTGCGCAAGTTTTGATGATCCGGCCAAGGTTGACCAACCGACCCGGGTATTTTATACGGACCTTAACGCAAATCAGGATTAGTTTCTTTTAAAAAGGCAAAGAAAGCGTCGGCGGCATAATTAGACAGACCGGGGATATAACGGACGATAAACAACTGACGGTGCATGCTCACCCCGCTAATTTTAGCCGCACTGATTTTGCCGGCCGCCAGCGCTTCATCAGCCGCCCAGCGGGATATAAAACCCACCCCCAAACCGGCCTGCACAGCACTGAGCACGGCCCTGGTGCTGCCCAGCTCCATTTCTGCCGCGCATTGTTCCAAAACAAAACCTGCCTTGGCCAGGATGCCGGCAATGGAACGCCTGGTTCCAGAACCTTCTTCCCGCAGGATATACTTTTCCGCAGGCAAATCGGCTATGTCAATCAGTTTACCGGCCCAGCCATGACCGGCCGGAACCGCCAGCAGCAGTTCGTCCTCCAGCCAGGGGACTACTTCCAGGTTGTCATCCTCCACAGCGCTGCCCACCACCCCAAGGTCAATCTCCCTTTCTTTGAGCCAGCTAATTACCTCTCCACTGCCGGCAATACGCATTTTAACTTTGACTCCCGGATGGAGCTTGCGAAAACGGCCGATCAAAGCAGGCAGCAGATACTCGCCGGGGATAGTCCCCGCTCCCACGGACAGCCGGCCTATTTCCAGACCTTTCAGGGACGCCAGCCCGGCCTTGATTTTTTTGTAATGACCCAACATTTGTTTGGCCTCGGGCAACAGCAACCGGCCGGCTTCAGTCAGCAGCACTTTTTTTTCATCGCGTTTGAAAAGCAAAACCTGTAAATGGTCTTCCAAGGCTTTGATTTGAAAGCTGATGGCCGGCTGACTCATATACATTTGCCTGGCCGCCCTGGTGAAACTTTGCATTTCCGCTATCCGGACAAAGGCTTCCAATTGTTTAAAGTTCAATGTTTCTCACCATTCGTCAAGAAAATTTCCCTCGCTGCCCGCATTAAGCCGATTCTGGTATAGTACCAGGATAAGCCCCCTTGAAAATAAACGGCGTAAGGCTCACGCAAAGGGGCGTCGGCGGTAAATTCCAGCGAAGCCCCTTGCACGAAGGTGCCGGCGGCCATGATCACCTGATGCCCATAACCGGGCAAAGAAGCTGGTACCGGGACCACGTGGCTGTCCACCGGGGAGGCGCTCTGGATCCCCCGGCAAAATGCCTTCAGGCGCGGCGCGGACCGCAGGATCACCGCCTGAATAATATCGGCGCGCGCAGCCGCGGGGTCCGGATAAACCTCGTAACCCAACCGGCTTAAGAACAAAGCCCCCCAAATAGCGCCGCGCAGCGCCTCCATCACCAGATGCGGCGCCAGGTACAAACCTTGGTAAAACATGCGCAGCCAGCCCAGGGAAGGCCCGGCGTCGGCGCCAATCCCCGGGGCGGTAAGCCGGTTAGCCGACAGATCCACCAAATCCGCCCTGCCGGCCACATATCCGCCGGTAGGGGCCAATCCCCCGCCCGGATTTTTAATTAAAGAACCGGCCATCAAGTCCGCTCCGTTTTCCAGCGGCTCGGTAGTTTCAACCAGTTCGCCATAACAATTGTCCACAAAAATAATCGTTTCCGGCCGGCGCTGCTTGATAAACAAGCAGATTTTACGCAGCGCAGGCATATCCAGCGCCGGCCGCAGGCTGTAACCGCAAGAACGCTGCAGCATCACCATCTTAACCGGCTGCTGCAATTCCATGTCCAGACCGGCCCAATCGATCTCATGATCCGGCAGTAAGGCCAACTCGCGGTAAATTACTCCCATTTGCGTCAGGGAGCCCTCCCCGGCGGCATGAGCGCCGATAATTTTATCCAGGGTGTCGTAAGGTTTGCCCTGCACCGCCAGCAGCCGGTCGCCGGGCCGCAGAACCCCAAACAGACAAAGGGCAATCGCATGAGTGCCGCTGATGATCTGCCCCCGCACCAAGGCCTTTTCCGCGCCCAATACTCTGGCAAACACCTGATCCAAAGTGTCCCGGCCATCGTCGTCATAACCGTAACCGGTTGTTTCTTTTAAATGATAGGCGCTGACCCTGGCTTCGTTAAAAGCGTTTAAAACCTTAGTATGGTTAGCTGTTTCCACCGGAGTAAGCTCGGCAAAGTATGCCCGGGCTTCCCTGTCTGCAGCCGCGGCTGCTTGCTCTAAATCCTTCACCAATGTCCCTCCATAAAACATTAATTATTATATACCGTATCCCGCGCCGCCACCATATCTTCTCTGGCAATCAGCACCAGGTCATCCCGGCAGGTTGCCGGCAGGGCTACCAGCCTGACCGCCTGCACCCGCATCGCCCTTTCCACCAGGTTACGGATGAGCCGGGCATTGCCATTTTGCCGGTGGGACCGGTACAGTGATTCAATGATCAGCCGCAGTTCCTCCCTGGCCCCATTAGTCAGCTGATACTCCCGCTGCTCCAGCATCAGATCCGCAATGGCCAGCAAATCGCGGGCAGAATAATCGGGAAAGTGGATATGAATGGGGAAACGGGACCGCAAACCGGGATTTGTTTCCATAAACCAATCCATTTCGTCTTTATAGCCGGCCAGGATAATCACCAGATTGTCTTTAAAATCTTCCATCCCTTTGACAATGGTATCAATAGCTTCTTTGCCGAAGTCCTTTTCCCCTCCCCGGGCCAAAGCATAAGCCTCGTCAATAAATAAAATGCCGCCCAATGATTTTTTTATTTGCTCTCTGGTTTTCTGAGCCGTGTGGCCGATATATTCGCCGACCAAATCGGCCCTTTCCACCTCCTGCAAGTGGCCCTTGGGCAAAATGCCGGCTTCTCTGAACAGCCGCCCCAAAATCCTCGCCACCGTTGTCTTGCCTGTCCCGGGATTGCCTTTAAAAACCATATGTAAAGCCTGGGCTTCCGCAAGCAGTTTCTCCTTTTGCCGTCTCTTTTGAATCTCCATAAACGCGTAAATCTCATCAATATGTTTTTTTACCCCGTCCAGGCCAATCAGCCCGTTTAGTTCCTGCCTGATCTCGCCGATTTTTTCCGGGCTGGCGACCGGTTTGGCAGCCTGCCCCTCCGGCTGGGACAATCTGCCGTTGCGCTGAGCGATAGTAAGACCGGATGTTTTTTGATTTGCCGTACTGCCCCATGTTTTAACCTTAACCAACCCAACCACCTCTTCAGCGTCATAATAATATCTATGCGCCAAGGCAGCCCAAACTGCTTAGACAAAAATAAAAAAGCCGAGTGGCAATACCCCGGCTTTGATCAGTAACGAGAACAGTACAATTTTCTCCCACAGTGTTATCAGACCGGTTTGGTTTCCGTAAAGGACGTATTCACCGGCTTCATCGGACTAATGGTAGAAATAGCATGTTTATAAACCATCATTTGTTTGCCGTCGCTTTCCATAATGACAGTAAAATTATCGAAACCTTTCACGGCTCCCTTCAGCTGAAAACCGTTAACCAAAAAAATCGTTACCGGGATATTATCTTTCCGGACCTGGTTTAAAAAAGCATCCTGTAAATTAATTTGCATCTTTGTCATCACGTTACCTCCATTGGCATTTTTTCTATTTCTTTATCTATCTACCTGCCATCTGTCCCCGACCATATTTACTAGCTCGACCGCTGCGGCATCGATTGAAGAATATTGTCCCATATCTATCCATTTGATGTTACTATATCGTTTGAACCAAGTCAACTGCCGCTTGGCAAAACGTCTGGTATTTCTCTTCAGTATTTGCACCGCTTCTTCCAATGAGTACCGATTATACAAATATCCCACTATTTCTTTGTAACCCAAACCCTGCATGGCCACAAGTTCCGGCCGGTAACCCTGTTCCAGCAAGCCGCGAACCTCCCGGACCAGACCCCGGGCGAGCATGACATCCACCCTTTTTTCGATGCGCTGATACAAAACGGCCCGCTCATAATTTAAGCAAAAAAATAATTGGTCATAAAGGGGGTATTCATGCTTGCTCCCGGCGCGCTGTAAAGCGCCGGCGACACCGGTTTGAGCCTGGATCTCCAAGGCCCGGATCACCCTTTTTAAGTTGTTCGGGTGGATACAAGCAGCCGCTCCGGGATCCACAGCGCGCAAACGGTCATGGACCGCCCGGTTCCCCCGCTCCGCAGCTTCCTGCATTAACAGCCGCCGGAGAGCCATGTCCGGGGCGGCACGGCTAAAATCATAATCAAAAATCACCGCGTCAATATAAAAACCGGTGCCGCCCGCCAAAATAGGCAGTTTGCCCCGGGCGTGAATATCCTCAATCGCCTGTCTGGCCTGCCCTTGGTAATTTTCCGCCGAATAGGCGGCGTCCGGAGCGACAATATCAATCAAATAATGCGGGATGCCCCCCTTTTCCTGCTCATCAGGTTTGGCGGTGCCTATATCCATGTGCCGGTAGATCAGCATGGAATCAGCGGATACTATTTCGCCATCCAGTGCGGCCGCCGCCTTGACGGCCACTTCGGTCTTTCCGGTTGCAGTAGGACCGGCAATAATCAGCAGCGGTATTTTTTGTGCTGTCTCCATATGTACCCCGTTTATTAATATTTGCTCCGCCGGCTAGCGGGCTGGCAGAACCCCGTAAACCACCGAAGAGCTTTTGCCCCCCGTCAGATTAGCAATCCCCAAGCGGCGCAAGGACTCCCCCCGCCGGTTATCCTTGATCACCACCCGCTTGCCGGCCACCTTTAACGCCAGGGCGATTACTTCCGGCGTTACCGGACGGTGATCGGCCAAAGGGCGCAAAGCATTGATGGCGCTTGATCTGGTAAGCGGGCTGGCAAACATGGGATCCAAATATACCACGTCATAGCTGCGCGGCGGCAGAGCAGTCAAAAAGGCCCGGTGATCGGCCTGGTGGAGCGCAATACGGCCCATGGCTTCCCGAATCAGCTTGGAACCGCCGCTGTAAATATCCATGCCGTAACGCACCACAGCAGCGATCACCGGAGATGATTCCAAACCCAAAACCCGACCTTTTTCGCCGACCGCATAAGCGGCCACCAACCCGTCATGACCCAGGCCAAAAGTACAGTCCAGCACTCTGTCACCGGGCTTAAGGTCCATGGCGGCGATCATCTGA
>WQUS01000204.1 GCA_009781965.1 Bacillota bacterium
CATGTTTGTTATGCCGGCGATAATTTGTGTGATTATCCTGCTCTTCTTTAAACGGGAGACCAAAGGGAAAACTCTGGAAGTACTCGCTCAGGAAATCATGGCTAAGAAGTAGAAGTGTTAATAACTAAAATTAATCTTTAACCAATGCCCGGGGACCGTTATAATAATTGTAACGTCCCCGGTTTATAGTATGATTGTAATATCATCAAAATCTCAAGTGAGTTAAGGACGTGAAGATATGAACTTATCCGACATGATCGCAAACAACGCTCGTTTTAATGCTCAAAGTACGGCAATAATCTGTACAGAGACCGACACCCTGTACACCTACGGTGATTTTGACCAGTTAATTAATCGGTTCGGCAACGCTTTATTGGAACTGGGGATTCAAAAAGGGGAGCGGGTGGCAATCTACCTGCCTAATTCGCCTGAGTTTCTCATTGCTTACTTTGCCATTGCCAGAATCGGCGCCATAGCCTTGCCTTTTAACATCATGTATAAAGGACCGGAAATAAAGTATATTTTAAATAACTCCAGAGCCCGTGTTCTGATCGGCGCAGCCAAAGAAACTGCCGCCAATGTGATGGGTGTACTACCTGAGATTCCGTCTATCGAACAGATCATTTCCGTTGGCGAGCCGCCGGTGGAAGGTACAGTCTCTTTTGCCGCCATGGTTGCCGGCGGTAAAGACACGCTGGCGATTGCCGACTGTGCTCCTGACGATGCGGTTACCATTCTTTATACTTCGGGCACCACCGGACAACCCAAAGGCGCCATGTTAACCCATAATAATTTGCTGTCCAACGCCGGGATGCAATCCCGTTTGGCGCTGAATGTCAACGACCAGGATCTTTTTTATACCGGTACGCCTTTCTGCCACATTTTTTATGTGACTACTGTATTGGCCCCGATATATAATGGCGCCGGTCTGGTGGTTTCCCGGCGTTTCATGCCGGACAAGGCCCTGGCAAACATCAGCAAATACCGGGTCACCCATTTTGCCGGCGTACCGACGATGTGGATCTATATGCTTAACGAATTTACGCCTGAAAATTATGATGTGAGCGCGTGGCGTTTCGCCCAATCCGCCGGCGCTTCCATGCCGGCGGAACATATCCGCAAGATTGAGAATACCTTCGGGGTGAATTTCTGTGAATGCTATGGTTCCACAGAAACAAGTTCCACGGTGACCTTCGGCCGGATAGGCCATGGCAAACCAGGCTCTATCGGACGATTGGTACCGGGGTACCAGCTCAAGATTGTTGGTGAAGACAATCGTGAATTGGGTCCCTTGGAAGTTGGGGAACTGGTTATCAAAACTCCCGGCGTTTTTAAAGGCTACTGGGAACTGCCTGATGCCACGCAGGCTGCTCTTAACGATGGTTGGTATAAAAGCGGCGACTTGGGTCAATACGACGAAGACGGCTATTATTATATTGTGGACAGGAAGAAAGACATGATTATCTGCGGCGGTTATAATATTTATCCCCGCGAGGTGGAAGAAGTGCTGTGTACTCACCCGCAGATTGCGGAAGCAGTCGTAGTCGGTGTTCCGGACCCCCAAAAAGGGGAAATTCCCAGAGCATACATTAAGCTTAGAGCAGGCGCCGCGGCCGACGAAGCAGAGATTATCCAATTCTGCAAAGACAGAATGGCTGCCTATAAGCCACCCAGAGAGATAAAATTTATTCAGGATGATTTTCCCAGGAATCCCACCGGTAAAATACTAAAAAGGGTAATCCGTGACGAATGGAGCTAAGATAAGCTAACCAATAACCTGCCCAGCTGCGAAGAATATAGCGCCGGGGCTTGCGTGAGATTCACGCGATGCCCCGGCGCTTTGCCGATGATAAAAGGGTTGAGCCAGATTGTCGTTAAAATATAGTTACTGGTCACACGTTACTGTTCAGCACCATCCGGCCTGTAAAGTTATTAACCGTGCGCTCATACTCTTCGAGAAATCGCTTACGGTTAATAACTTTACGGGCCTGGGCTACGGGTACTAACAAACACAGGGTCTGAACAGTAACAAAATATGAAAGAAATAAGCGTTACCGGCAAGTAAATCTTTAACAAATTGTCAAAGACCAGTATAATAATTGTAAAAATACTAAAAATCGCGCGGATAAGGAAAATAAAAGATCGTGATTTTGGGCAGGTGAGTTGATGAACCGGCCTCTGTTAGCGGTGGTGTCTTGTTTTGCCTTAGGCGTAATTTTAAATAGTGTGTTTGCGTTGGCAACGGCGGTTCTTTTGGCGGCGCTGCTGGTTTCCGGCGGCTTGGCACTGGCCTTTTTTGTGCTGCGCCGGCGCGAAGGGATAGCGATATTGCTGCTCTTTGTGTTTTTGGGGTGGTTTTGGGCCGGCGCCTGTGAGCATGCCATCGGCCGGGATCCGGAGCGGTTTGCCGGCCATTATGTGACTTTAGAAGGGGTGGTGCGGGGCGAGCCCCTTTACGCCGGCGCCGGAAAGGATGCTGTCTATGTGCTGGCGGTAAAGTATGTGTATTTAGGTGAGCGACGGGAGGAAAGCAACGGTTTGGTCCAGGTTAAGGTCAAGGATGCCGCGCCGGTGTATACTTACGGCGATTTGCTGCGGGCCGACGGCTTTGTGTCCCGCCCTCCTGAACCGGGTAACTTTGGCGCGTTCAATTATCGGGATTACCTGGAACGGCGCGGTATTTGCTGCACGATGACGGTAACGGATCAGGCGCATTTGCGTGTTGTGACCGCCGGTGGTCCCTTAACTCCGGCTGGGTTGGCTTATCGGTGCAAAAACGATCTGCGGCGGGTTGCCGACGCCACTTTGGACCAAAGGCAGGCGGCGTTGCTGGACGGTTTGCTCTTTGGCGCTACTGACCGTTTGGATCGGGCCACAAAAGATGTCTTTAGCGCCGTCGGGGTGACTCATATATTGAGCGTTAGCGGACTGCATATGGGATTTGTGCTGGCGGCGGTGTTTTTTATCGCCGGCGCCTTACGGCTGCCCAAACGCGCCTATTTGTTCGTGGCGGCGCCGGTACTGGTTTTTTATTCCTTGATGACCGGATGGGGGCCGCCGGTGGTTAGATCCGTGGTGATGGCGCTGCTGGTGTTGGCGGCGGCGGCCCTGGACCGGGAAAAGGACTGGCCTGCCGCTCTGGCTCTGGCGGCGGGCATAATATTGTTAGTTAATCCTTTATCTATTTATGAGCCCGGATTTCAACTGTCTTTTGCCGCCACCTGGGGCATTATGTACCTGGGACCGCTGCTGGAGCAACTGTTCAGAGTCAGGTTGGCGCTGCCCGATTGGCTGGCTCTGCCCTTACTGGTTACCATAGCTGCTCAATTAGCCACTTTGCCGCTTTTGGTGTATCATTTTAACCAGGTATCATTGATTGCTCCGCTGGCTAATTTGTTGCTGGTACCCTTGGTAGGCGTAATTATGCTGGCCGGATTTGTGGGCTGCGTTGCCGGGTTGATTTTTTTGCCGCTAGCGGAACTGTTTAATGCCGGTACCGGCGCGCTGATTGACCTGTTCCTGCTTTTGGCCGGCTGGCTGAACAGCATTCCGGGCGGGGCGGCCTATGCGGCTACTCCGCCCTGGCCCTTAGTGCCGCTGTGGTTTGCCGGTTTAGTGCTGGTGGCGGAAACTGTGCGCGGCCGGCTTAAACTGCCCGATTTCCATTGGAAAAAGCGCGCCGCGTCGTGTTTTCCGGTTGAAAACGTGGCTACAGCCACGCCGTCGCCATGTGCCGATAGCACTAATTACCTTAGAGCAGCATGGGCAAAAAGGCTAGTGCCAACAGGCGTTTATAAACGGGGATTAATATTTGCCGGCGTTCTCCTGATGCTGGCTTTGCTTTGGCCTTGGAACGGCAACGGCGGCAGGATGCAGGTGCATTTTTTGGATGTGGGGCAGGGGGATAGTATGCTGGTGCGTTTTCCGGACGGCGAAACAATGCTGGTGGATACCGGCGGTCAGCCTGGCGAACCGGATGCAGCCCGAGTGGTGGGTGATACCGTTGTTGTGCCATACCTGCACCATCTGGGTATCAACCGGCTGAACGCATTGGTGCTTACCCATCCGGACGCAGACCACGCCGGCGGCGCCCCGGCGGTGCTGGAAAAGCTCAAGGTTGACGCTATGGTTATCGCCGACGCGCCGGGATATGATGAATATGTCAACCTGGCGGAGAAGCGCCGGGTCCCCGTATATCGCACCGGCGCCGGTCAATCGCTGCAGCTGGACGGGCGGGTGGATGTATTGGTGCTGGCACCCGGACGGGGAGGCGCCGCAGCCGGTTCAAGCGGCAACGATACTTCCCTGGTTTTGCGTTTGGATTACCAAGACAGTTCTTTTTTGTTAACCGGGGATATCGGGCCCCAGTCGGAAATGTCGCTACTGGCTGGCGGGGCGGATTTGCAGGCGGATGTGCTTAAAGTTCCCCACCACGGCAGCCGTTTTTTTGCGCCCCGTTTTTTTAGCGCCGTGGCTCCCGAGTGGGCGGTGATTCAGGTGGGCGAGCATAACCGGTTCGGACATCCGGCGCCGGAAACGCTTGCGGCGCTGACTGCCGCCGGCGCCCAAGTGCTGCGTACCGACGAGGACGGCGCGGTGCTGGTCAGCACTGATGGGGAGAGCATTACCGTACGGACTGCTAAGAAGCCGTAAAATGTTAGAGCAGTTGCTGTTTGCACGGGACAGCTTAGT